>JAFGBY010000099.1 GCA_016932915.1 Acidobacteriota bacterium
ATTCCATATCCCTCATCAGTGTCGCTTCCTCCCAGGTAGGTAGAGTATTCGAGTGAGCTTCCATTGGAGGAGAGTTTAGTGACAAAAGCATCATCGATTCCCTGGTAACCCTGGTACCGGTTTAGAGTAGGAAAGTCGGAAGAATCAGTATACCCTGTAATATATGCCGCTCCGGAAGAGTCGACAGCGATTCCATATCCCTCATCATTGCCGCTTCCACCCAGATAGGTGGAGTATTCCAGAATAAGCGGGTCGATAACCAGGTCGTATTCAGTGTTATATTCCGGGACAGTAAAACCGTAGCTGTTATCTCCCAGTTTTTTGAAATCTACAGTAACATAAATCTTCCTGCCATCGATTACCTGATAGCTGACAGGTTTCTTATGTATAAGGCTTCCGAAGTTTGTACTGATGATAAGGTTACCATCACTGCTGACCTCTATCGACTTCACGTTTTCATATTTGAAGTTGATATCAGCAGGATCCGCGCCGCGATGTACGAACCAGTCATACTCGATCTGTTTTTCTATTCCATATACCTTGAGGTCAATACCGCTATAAAGATTTTCATATCTTACCGATTTCGAAGTCTCGATATCGGTAATCCATTTTGATCTGTCATTACCTTTAAAATAATTTACCCTATAGTCCGTTGCTTCTCCTGCGGTGATTTTCAGGTCTTTATTCGTGCCGATGAAAATCATACGCGAGACATTGCGTTCAAAACTCGATGCTTGTTCATGTCGATGCCTTTTAATAAGTAGATGATGCCCGGATTCATCTGGATCCTTATCAGTTTTGATCTTCCTTGTTTTATCGAATACAAGCCCATTCTGAGTCATCCAGAGTGTGTATCCATGCGCTTTGGCGTAAAACTTCGCCCTGGAATTTACCTGGCCTTCGTTACCGATAAAATAGAGAGGAGTCTTCCCGTAGTTTTTCTCCAGCCTGAGAGCTGCCGCTTCCTGTTTCATATTTACAGATGATGCCATCACAGAATCGCTGCCGTCATCCGAAGCGGTCTTTCCATCAACCGGATTATGGCTACTGAAAAAGAACAGACATACGCAGAACACAGATAAAATTATAGATTTCTTCATTAGATCCCCCCTGCGGCAAAATAATATCAGTATTATTATTAAAACTCAGTTTATTTTATCAATTATTTAAGAAATATCAATATTGTTTTCAATTCATTTTCTGTTGCAAACAGTTTCCCTCCGAATGATTCCTTATTTCATGCGGGTTCAAGGAACATCGATAAATCCACACAGAGCAATATTGATAAAAAACCATACTTGACAGGATTAATAATATTCTGTATTAATTAAAACACAAGTAACTGTTGTATAATCACATTTTAAAAAAGGAACTGTTATGTATAAACTAACTTTAAATATTCTTTTAATTCTCTTTATCCTGCCCGTTTTGACTTTATCAGAACCGTTAATCTTTGTAGAGGAAATACAACTCGAGGAAAATCGGGATCATTTTATAAACGGGCTATTCGGCAACATATCTTTTGACTCGAATGATAATTTCTATTTTCTGGATTCCAAAGCAAAGAATGTGAAGAAATACTCTCCGGCGGGTAAGCTGCTTAAAGTAATCGGGAAAGAAGGCGAAGGACCGGGTGAATTTATCTTCCCTCAATGGACTGTAGTAATCGGAGATAAGCTATATGTCAGTGATGTAGACGGTCATTATAAAGTCTTTTCCATTGATGGTAATTTCATTGAAAATTCGAAGTTTTTAAATAATAGTGGCCAACTGTACCAATATCACAACCAAATGATAACAACAGATTATTATAAAATGAGACGTTTTTATGCTGTTGTATATTCAAAAAATGGTAACAAACTTTCTGAAATCGGAGAAAATAAAGATTTTGTAGATCTGATGATCTCTCCATGGAATTATATTTTTATGGCTTCTGATGCCAAGGGTAATCTCTACTTCATCCCTCAAAAAGGTGAGCGTATTGTTAAATATAATAATAAATTTCAAAATATAAAACAGTTTGGTCAAACAGGAAAAAAATACAGTATGCCATCAGAACCTCTTCCCCCTATGACTTTCTATGCTGAAAAAGGAGCAAAATACGCAACAAAGACTGATAAAAACATTAGAAATTGGATTATGCGATACACGCCAGCAAAAAACATTAGTGTCTTAAATGATAAATACCTGGTAATCGAATATGGAAATTACGAAAAAGGATATTTCCTTGATATATATAACCTCGAAGGGCAGAAACTTCTGGAAGATTATTCGGTTAATATGAAATTCGTAGGCACTTATAAGAATATCCTATATTTCCTTAAGATCGATGAGGATGCGGAATTCATGTATTCCATCTGTAAATATAAACTGAGCGAAAAGGAATTAAGCCGGCCGTTACCGCAACAGAAAAAATTAAAAAAGTAGGTGGGAATCTTAAGCCGGAGACGGTATTCTTTACCGTCTCCGGTACATTTCACAAATAATAAGACCTTCGGGAAGCAGTGGAGAACACTGCTTCAAGCGGACCATGAGTGGGAGCCGGTCACACCCGGCGATTAGAAATTCTTAAAAACATAAATACGGATTCAAGGATGATCCTTGAACCAAAAGCAGAACAATAATAAAAGAATCAACCTTGACAGGATTAATATTATTCTGTATTAATCAAAAAGATCGTGACTATGGTTTACCCGTCGCTCCATCGCCGAATATCCATCTCCATGATTCGATAAAACCATATATATAATAAGACTTTGAGCCGTCGAATGTGATGAACGCCTGGGCGATACCACCAAACAAATCAGCGTCAATAACCGCGACAGGGGCTGAGTTTAGATTTTCCCATTGCAACTTTGCTATAATATCATATTTTCCCTGGTCTGTCTTATACTGGTTTACAGTAGGAAAATCTGAAGATTCGGCATATCCTGTAATATATGCCGCTCCGGAAGAGTCAACAGCGATTTTATATCCGTAATCTTCGTCGCTTCCACCCAGGTAGGTGGAGTATACCAAGGTGCTTCCCTCGGATGAGAGTTTAGTGACAAAAGCATCATAGCTTCCCTGATATGTCAGGTACTGGTTTAAAGTAGGAAAGTCGGCAGACCAGGTATACCCTGTAATATATGCCGCCCCGGAAGAATCAACAGCTATTGTTCGTCCGAGATCATCGTCGCTTCCACCCAGGTAGGTGGAGTAGACAAGCGAATTCCCGGCAGGTGCGAGCTTAGTAACAAAAGCATCAGTACTTTTCTGGTGTGTCTGGTATTGGTTTAAGGTAGGAAAGTCGGAAGACCAGGTATACCCTGTAATATACGCGGCTCCGGAAGAGTCGACTGCGATTCCATATCCGTAATCCCAGTTGCTTCCACCCAGGTAGGTGGAGTAGATCAGGGTACTTCCCTCGGATGAGAGTTTAGTCACAAAAGCATCATAGCCTCCCTGCTCTGTCTGATACTGGTTGAGCGTGGGGAAATCTGAGGAACCGGTATACCCAGTAATATATGCCGCTCCGGAAGAGTCGACAGCGATTCCATATCCGTAATCCCAGTCGCTTCCACCCAGGTAGGTGGAATCTTCAAGAATAAGAGGATCGATAATCAGGTCGTATTCTGTATTGTATTCTGAAACAGCAAAACCATAGCAGTTATTACCCAGTTTTTTGAAATCTACAGCAACATCGATCTTCCTGCCATCGATTACCTGGTAGCTGACAGGCCTTTTATGGATGAGGCTGCCGAAATCGGTGTTGATAACCAGGTTTCCATCAATACTGACTTCAATCGACTTTACATTTTCATATTTGAAGTTGATATCAGCAGGGTCCGCGCCGGGATGTACGATCCAGTCATACTCGATCTGTATTTCTATTCCATAGACCTTAAGGTCAATACCACTATAAAGATTTTCATATTTTACCGATTTCGAAGTCTCGACATCGGTAATCCATTTTGATCTGTCAGTACCTTTAAAATAATTGACTTTGTGGTCCGTTGCTTCTCCCGTGATAATTTTTGTGCTTTCATTTGCGTTGATGAACATCATACGCGAGACATTGCGTTCAGTCCCGGATGTATGGTCAGATTGAGGTTTTTTTAATAACGGATGATTCTCGAATTCGGAGAAATCCTTATCATTTTTCATCTTCCTTGTTTTATCGAATACTAGTCCTTCTGCTGTCATCCATAGCGTGTAACCATGAGCCCTGGCGTAAAACTTCGCTCTGGAATTTACTTGTCCCTCGTTAAAAATAAAATAAAGCGGAATCTTGCTATAGTTTTTCTCCAGCCTCAAGGCAGCCGGTTTCTGTTTTATATTTTCAGATAATTCCATTCCGGGAGAGGCATTTTCATCTGGATCAGTCTTTGTCTCGGCTTGAGTATTAAAACCGGATAAAAAAAGATAGACTAATACAATAATAAAAGAAATTACTTTCCCCATAATATCTTCCACCTGTTGTTGATAATATTATTATCTACTAAATCATTTAATTATATCAACTCATCAAATAAGTGCAAGATTATTGATTGTTCTGATTTATATATGAATACTTATACTGCTAACCTGTACCTTTCCATCAGGCAGGCAGGTGTATACGAAGATTTCTGCTTTCGCGGAAAAGACTTACTTTTTTCAAACCCCGGGGCAGGCTCCGATTCCCGCCTTCACGAGAATGACCATTTTTTATTATGACACAGTCTGATACACCTGCTCGAACAAAAGAATATCAGTTCTTCTGGCCAATGATCTCAAATCCCATCACATTTTTAAAGACTTCCGCGTCTTTCATTTTTGTGCCGGAGAGGATTCCTTTTATCTCTTCATCTATATAAGAGGCATCCACAGAGGTCAGAAAACCGGGCCTTATTTCAGCCGGTTTAGAAGAAAAATACATAAACCATTTTAAAAGTGGATTAATATCTCTTCGAAGATCACTAATATAATATCTACCTCCCGGTTTCAATACCCTGTATATTTCATTAAATGTATTCACAGGATTTCCCCATTCATGGAGTGAACCGTTTGAAAAAACACCGTCGAATTCATTATCCTCGAAAGGCAGGTTTTTAGCATCACTTATAATGAACTCCACCCTGTCCTTTAAGCCATACTCCGATGTATTTCTCCTCGCGATGTCAATCATATCAGGGCTTATATCCAAACCTTTCAGTTTTGTTCCTTCTGTCATCCTCAGCCATTCCAATCCGAGATATGCCGGGCCAGGGCCAATTTCAAGTGCAACGCCGCTGTCCAATCCTGACTTGATAATACTTTTAGTCTCCATCCAACCTTTATCGCGAAATCTTCTTGCCATCTCGTCAAAAATCCGGACATTAAATTCACCCTGGATACCTTCGTCCGTTTCTATAACTCTATCTTTAACCACCTTATCTCTCCTAAAAATAAAATTTTCTTATATAAAGATAATACCTCCGCTTCTTTTAGATGGCATAGTTATTCGGCAAACAGCGGATTTCACTCGGTAAATGACGAAATATAAATATTTCTAAAAGGTTTAAAGTGAATTAGCATTTATCAATTGTATTCATATAGTAGTTTCCATCGGCTATCAAAATCTATTCATTTTTGCAATTAATATAAACTTTCCAGAATATTTTAACGTTTAAATAAATGAACCAGAAACAATATGGAGTAATGCTATTATGCACAAATTAAAAACGTGTATCGTGCTTTTTATGTTTATTTTTGCTTCACTATCGCTATTTGCAGCTGATGAAAATGATTTCGGTCTGCCTGATATGTTTAAAAACAAGGAGACTGATAAAATATTAAAGCTCCTCCAGCAAAACCTGGAATTATCTAAAACAAATATTGGTGACGGCGATACACCTCTACATTACGCAGCTTATTACAAGAATTTGGATGTCGTGAATTTTATAATTAAAGACAAAACTGCTGTTGATATCCCGAATGAACGGCAACACACCCCGTTATATTACGCGATTTTGACAGGCTCTCTGGAAATCACCAAACTGCTTGTTGAAGCCGGGGCGGATCCCAACGCAAAATTTGAGGGAGAAATACCGCTGGTATTTATAGCTGCACAGGGATCAGATACCGAAATCCTTAAATATATGCTGAGTCTTGGAATAGATGTAAATATTAGCTCGAAATATATCCCCAATCTGCTTTATGCAGCCGCTCAGCGAGGAAATCTTGAGAGCGTTAAATTCTTACAATCTAGGGGATTGGAGATAACCAAAAAAACTCCGAATGAACCATCTATCATGGTTCCTGCTGTTATTTCTGGTAATGCGGATCTGATAAATTACCTGATACAAAACGGTCTTGATGTGAATGCTGCTGATGAAAGGGGAAGAACACCGCTCGATTTCGCTATTAATTTCGGTAAACCGGAAACAGTAAAGCTGATTATCGATGCAGGCGCAAATGTAAATACATCACCTGAAGGCGGACTCGACCCACTCACACTCTGCGTTAAAAAGGGACAAACAGAAAACGTTAACCTTATGCTGAATAAAAAGGCATCTTTTAAAACCGATAAAAACACAGGAAAAACAGTCCTTCAAGAAGCTGCTCTTAGAGGTAACAGCGAGATAGTTAAAGTCCTTCTAGATGCGGGTATGGATATAAACGAAAAAGATAAAAACGGCCTCACTGCTTTGTCATATGCTTACAAATACGGCAATAAAGATGTTGTTGATTTGCTTAAAGCTTCAGGCGCAGATGAAATTGAATGTGAAGACAATACAGGCGAGAACAATTATCTGAAAAAGGAACTAAAAGACGGACAGGCATTTATCTGGTACCTCAGGCACTCCGGATGGGCAATAAAAACTAAAAACAAATTAATGATATTCGATTATTGGGATAATGGATCAGCTCCAACGAAAAAACTACTTGCAAACGGATATATTAATCCTGAAGAGTTAAAAGACCTTGATGTATATATCTTTGTAACTCATCAACACAGGGACCACTTCGACCGGCAGATATTAAGCTGGCAGAAAGAAGTTCCGAGTATCAGATATATTTTTGGATTCGAGTTTGCTGATGAAAATATAAAAAACACAACCAGCATATTACCAAGGCAGCAGATGACGATAAATGGAATAGAAATCACAACTATCAAATCCAATGATTCGGGAGTCGGATTTGCAGTGAAGGTTGACGGAATCACATTCTTCCATGCAGGTGACCATGCAAACAGCGACAGGGATAATTCATTTTTCCCTGAAATCGATTTTCTTGCTGAAAAAGGAATCAATGCAGATGTCGCTTTCTTCTTGAATATGTACGGGTGCGGATCAACTGAGCCCGAAGCATTCCAGAAAGGGATATTCTACACACTTGATAAACTCCACTCTAAATGGGTATTCCCGATGCACGCTAATGACAAAGAATGGGTTTACAAAGACCTTGAAGATGCAGTTAAGAAAGCTGACCTGCCTTACAGTGTTGGTGTAGCGGTAAATCCGGGAGACAGATTCTTTATAGAAATATAGTTCCTGAGATATAAAAATCCTAAACATGCCGGATAATTTCCATTTGAGATTATCCGGTTTTTAATTTATCCAAAAAAATACTCTCTTCCAGAAAGAGATTCAATGATATATAATTCCGCGAATTTCACTTAAGGTTTTTTAAACCAAAATTTACAGAATGGAGGAAGATATGATTTTTATCATCAGTATCATTGTGCTGACATTTTCTGCCGTATTATATACGAAAAGGAAAGAGGGAACTCCCGGGATTCACTTTATCGCTATCGCTGTTATCAGCGGGATACTAGCTCTTATGCAACTATTCGTTGTAATACCTGCAGGGCATGTAGGTGTAGTAGATTTATTCGGTAAAGTTTCTGATACACCTCGTACAGCGGGGATAAACATTGTAAACCCGCTGGCTAAAGTAGTCCGGATGTCTATCAAAACTCAAGAAGCAAAACAGGTGCTTGATGTCCCATCAAAAGAAGGTCTTTCTATCAATCTGGAAATGTCTGTACTATTTCACCTGGATCCTCAGAAAGCCCCAGATGTATATAGAACAATCGGTGTTTATTATGGAGAAATTTTAATCGATCCGCAATTCCGCTCGGTTATAAGAGAAGTGACATCATCTTATGATGCAAAAGCGCTTTATACTGAGGAAAGAGGAGAACTCTCGAAGATAATTAAAGAAAAATTGATAGAGAAAGTAGCCTCAAGGGGAATAGTAATTGAGGATACACCTCCCAGAAGAATCATCCTTCCGAAAGGATTGACCGGTTCAATCGAAGCCAAACTCCGGGCAGAGCAAGACAGCTTGAGGATGCAGTTCGTACTTGAAAAAGAAAAACTAGAAGCAGAAAGAAAAAGAATTGAAGCTAGAGGTATCGCTGATTTCCAGAATATCGTATCCCAGGGTATCAGCGAACAACTCCTCCGCTGGAAAGGAATCGAAGCGACCGAGGAGCTGGCAAAATCAGCAAATGCGAAAGTCGTTATCATCGGAAGCAAAGACGGTCTGCCGGTTATTCTTGACGGGAAGTAGATTAACAAAGAAATACTGAATGTAACAAGGAGAGTTTGTCTTAGAAGGCAAACTCTCTTTTTTAATAAAAACTGTTTTTAAACTTCCATTTTTCTTTTCAATCCTTATAATGCCTCCAGCCTGAAAAGGCGTTTTTTACTATCTGGGCTACTGTGAATAATCGGGAGCCTAAAGAAATACTATCAGGGGGATATTTTATGAAAAACAAATGGGCAGTGCTGATCGCAGGAATTCTCATGCAGTTAATTCTGGGAGGAATATACGCATGGAGTGTATTTGTCCCATCACTAAAAGATAATTATGGTTTTTCCGGAACCCAAACCGGATTGATCTTCGGTATAACAATTGGTGTATTTACATTAGCGATGCTTTTCGCAGGAAGGTTACTTGATTCAAAAGGGCCTCGTCTTACCTCTTTTATAGGCGCTATTTTATATATAATAGGGCATCTTGTTGCTTCATTCTCTTCCGGTTCATTCCCTATTCTGGTTCTAGGTATAGGTGTATTAGTCGGCGCCGGTATAGGATTTGGATATGTCTGTCCGCTTGCAACTTCTATGAAATGGTTCCCGAAACACAAAGGGCTAGTTTCAGGAATTGCGGTTGCCGGTTTTGGAGGTGGGGCGGCGCTACTTTCAAAAATAGTTGCCAAGATGCTTGCTAATAATGTTGAGGTATTAAAAATCTTCCTTTATATTGCCCTTGTTCCAGGAGCTATACTACTTGTTTCCGCTCTTATAATGGCTAATCCGGATACAACAAAGAAAAATGAAAAGAAAAAAGAAAAGATCGAATTAAAAGAAATTATTTTTCAGCCGCGATTCAATCTTCTTTTTGCCGGGATGTTAGCGGGCACCTTTGGAGGTTTACTGGTAATTGGAAACCTTAAGCCAATGGGCTTGGCAGCTGGAATCAGCACAAGTGCTGCAACAATAGCAATAGCTGTACTTTCGCTTAGTAATGCAGCAGGAAGAATTATTTGGGGTGCCGTACAGGATCGAATAGGCAGACTTGCAATTTCAATAAAACTTATACTATTAGGAATTGGTGTACTTCCTTTACTTGTCAATGGTTCTTCTTTTATGTTTCTACTAGGTGCTGGGTTGACCGGATTCATGTTCGGTGGTTGTTTTGTATTATATGCCGCCCAAGTAGCTGGAAGATATGGAACTGAATATTTCGGCACAATCTATCCGATTGTATTTCTTTCATACGGATTCTCCGGAATCTTAGGACCGGTGGCTGGCGGTAAAATATTCGACCTTACAGGTTCTTATTCCATCGCTGTATACATCTGCGCTGCCCTCGCAATAGGAATGGGGATAATATTCTTACTACTGGATAATAAATTTAGAAAATCCGAATAATTAGAAATATAGAATAGAAAAACTAAACCGCTGTTAACGCGGTTTTTTTTTATTTCAGAGGACGATTGGATAAAAGTACAAGTTCAAAATGGATTTCATGTTTGGGCTTCTTCAGCAGATCTTTAAACTTCGGGATAAATCTCGTGCTTCTCATCACTTCATATAACGGAACATCGATATCTTTATATAACTGTTCAAGATTATACCCCTTGGTAACGACGAAAACGCGGTTATTCTTTTTCAAAAGGAGCTTAAGTTCCTCTGGGGAATCTTCCTCATAGACTTTCCGTTGGATGTAATACATCACGGCCGGGTTAATCGTCCTGTAAAGGCAGACATCATCATCCTTATCGAGATTGTCCATCAGATAGATCGCAACAGCTTTTACAGGCTTTGTCCGTTCATAAACAGGCAGCACGATCATTATTATTAAAGTAAACAGGATCAACATTCCGACAGCCGATGTCACCATAAAAGCTATGAAATTCTTTTTCAGGATTGTATAGAGCAGAATGATGGTAGTAACAATGGAAACCGCTACCAGGATATATGAACCGGATGAAAGCGATCCCTGAGTTATAAAATATCCAAGATGAATTGTCAGTAATATGGCAGCTCCTGCGAACATGAGCACCGAAAGAGACATGGCAAAAATCGCACCCGCTTTGATTTTCTTCTCACCATCGATAAAACGGGACATGTAAATACCGGTGAGTGCGGCAAGAGGCGGTAGCGCCGGGCTTATATAATGTGGCAATTTAGTCCCACTCATAGAAAGCAGGAGGATAAAAACACCGGCCCATATAGCGAATAAAAGAATATAATTCTCCCCTTCTTTCGATTTCACTTTCTTCCATCGCAATTCTTTTAAAGTAAATGCAAGAATTAGAAATACCGTCCAGGGGAAAAAATCACCCAGTAGAATCTGAAAATAATAATAAAACGGCCTAGGCCGCAAGAACCCGCTGGATGTAAACCTGGAGAAATGATCCGAAACAAAATAATAATTAAAATACGCCGATTTATATTTAATCAGCATAAAGATAAACCAGGGCAATGAAACGCCCAGAAAGATCGGTATCCCCCAGCCCACCTTCATCCGGCTCCAGAGGTTCCAATCTCGCCTTATCATCATATAGAATAGGAATATCAACGCCACAACGAATGCACCGACCGGGCTTTTGATGAGAGTAGCAAAGGCAAGCATAAGATAGCCGAGAGGCATGTTGTATTTAGCAGTCTCCTGTTTATCCAATCCCCGGATGAAGAAAAAGAACGCTGTTACGATGAAAAACACCCAGGTAGCATCGGGTATCGCATACCTGCCCAGCTTGATAAACTTGAACAGCGTTATTAGTGTAATCGCGGAGAAGAGCCCCGCCCATCTTCCGTATAATCTCCTGATCATAAGATAAATCAGCAGAACAGTCAGGAATGAAAATACTGCGGACGGAAACCTGATACTGAAATCGTTCAGACCGAATATCTTCGCGGATGCCGCTATAAACCAGTAAAAAAGAATCGGTTTATCAAAACGGTATTCATAATTATAATGCGGAGTCAGGTAATCCCCGGATTCAAACATCTCCCGCACAGCCTCAGCGTAACGCGGTTCATCCGGCTCCCAAATCGATGCCTCCCCAAGACGCACAAGAAGTACTGCTGCAACAAGCAGAAAGAAAACAACCTCTATAAAATACTTTTTCCCGATCAATATTTTCATAATGCCATGCATATTAATAAACTCTCAACACAATAGGGTTAATATAACAACGGCTGATAATACACTTTGGTTTTTATAATGTCTAATCAAACAGGGCTGTACAAATTGTACAGTCATCCGGGTTATACATCCCCTTTCAACTTTACATACAAAAACCGCTCTGATAATATTCTCACCGAATAATGAGGTGGAAGAATGCTAAAGAAATTGACGTTTACACTGGTTACTATACTTATCCTGCTGGGGCTGACGGAAGCAGCGTTAAGGTTATTCTGGAACGAACCGCATAAAACCCCTGACCGTGAGGACTTCGTTAAATTCCACCCTCATCCGAACCCGGAAATCGCATTCACTCTCCCCCCCAATTACTATAACTGGGCAGCAAAAATATGGACGAACAGCTGGGGATTCAGGGGAAAGGAAATCGGCGAAAAAAAACCAGGGCAATACCGCCTGCTTGCAATCGGCGATTCAAACATGTTCGGTTCATATGTAACCCATAATCAGACAATAATGGCGGTGTTCAAATCTCGGATGAATCTTTCCAATCATACTAAATACGACAAGTTTATTTTTGCTAACCTCTGTGTTCCAGGTCACAACCTGACTCAGTACCGCGCAGTGCTTGAAGAATACGGCGATAAAGTATCACCGGATTTCATCGTATGCGGTATTTCTGTTTTTAATGACTTCAATGGCATTTTCCAGATTTATCACGATCTTGGTTTTATAAGAAGAGAAT
>JAFGBY010000100.1 GCA_016932915.1 Acidobacteriota bacterium
AAACAATAATGTAATATTAGCTTATATTTATTATATGGATATAAAAACAAGTGTGGGTCAAAAAACTTTGTTTATTAATGATAATTATTTCACAGTTGTCTGCTGTTTTTTTATATCCTGATCAGACAAATAATCTGAACAACATTATTAAAAACCAGGAAGAAGAACTTCTCTCAAGAATTATCTTCATGAAAAAAGATAAGGATTCGATTTATTATCCAAAAAGAAGGATCTTTTCAATTGAGGAACAGGAAGAAATTGCCAGGGAAGAAGTCCTGGAAATACATAACCTGATGAAAATGGATATTCCAAAGATCGAGAAAAACAACAAAATCGTAAAGCATCTCAAGACGATAATCTCGGAAGCACCTCATACCCTTGCAGCGAAAAAAGCTCATTGGGAATTACAGAATTACCTATTTGATCAACGCCCGGAAGTCGATACGGATGAAATCCAAATGGCGATCGAGAGTTACCTGGATATTTATAAACCGACCAGAAACGAATATATAACAGCTTACGGAAACCTCGCAGGAATAAACGCCAATATATTAAACTGGGAAAGGGCATATTTTTATTGTGAGAGACTACTTAAAATAAGGAGCGACTCTTATCCGATTTTATTGATACAGGCCAGATCATTAATCCAACTTGGATTCATGGAAGAAGGAAAAGAGGTATTGAGCCGTTTATTCAAAGAGGCGAAAAATACTCCGCAATATTCACTCGCAACTATAGAAATTAATAACATTTACACTAGTGAAAATACTGAAGGGATTATTATCCAGTACAGAGAAAATATAAAAATAATAAAACATATATCTTCAGCTATTGATGTGTATAAAATGATGAAGAACGAATTACCTGATGATCTTGAGGAGCTTATTCCTGAATACCTGGAATCAGAAGAATTCCTGAAGGACACATGGGGTAACGAGATAAAATACAAAGTCGATAAAGGAAATAATTCTTATCAGTTAGCAAGCCCGGGAAGTGATAAAAAACTCGGTTCGATGTCTCAAAGTGGAATATATTATAAGATCAATGGTGAGGATATAATCTTCAAAGACAGTAAACTTCAATACGGGCCATTGCTCGAATAAAATTAACTTTGACCCTTCAATTTGTCTTTTACTTTTAACCACTCAGGCGGTAACTTGGAAATTCGGCCTTCTTTTGATACACATACATGACTCGTGTATCCAGTTGCCAGCAACGTCATATCATCCACCCGGTATACTTCATATTGAAATTTCATTGTCCGCGATGTCGCTTCCGATATCCATGTCCGAACAATTATCTCATCTCCATAAACCGCTGATTTTATATAGCGGCAATGGCATTCAGCGACAACGGCATAAAATCCCAATTCCTCGAATTCCCTATAGCTTAAACCCGCCATTCGGCCATAGGCGCCTCTCCCTGCTTCGAACCAGGCAGGATAAGAGCCATAATAGGCTACTTTCATAGCATCCGTCTCACTGTATCTGACAGTTGTATGGTAATCGGCATATCCAAGGATTTCTTTCGGATCCATCACTTCACTCCATGATAGCTCTTGAGCCATTCAACCAATAACCGGATTCTCTCCAGTGTTTTTTCTTTGCCCATCAAGACTGCTACTTCAAAAACGCCCGGGCTTACCGGGACACCGACGAGCGCCATTCTTAGAGGATGAATAAGCTTACCTGCAGATATATCAAGTTTTTCAGCCAGTTTCCTGAGGACATCTTCAGTGTTCGCTTCGTTAAAATCCTTGATTTCCGAATATACATCAAGCAAATCGGAGAGATGTTCAATCACTTCGCTATTCTTGAGGTGTTTCTTTACACCGTTATCATCGTAATGAATATGATCAGTCAAGTACGGCCCGGCATCGGTAATAAAATCATCGAGTATCCGGCACCTTGTCTTCAAAAGGTTGATCAAATTGTAAAACCACTCTTTTCTCTCGCCCTGGAATGAGTTATCCCAAAGACCTGCAGTCTCAAAACGTGGTTTGATTTCTTCTATTATTTCCTCTGCCGGAAGATCAGAAAGAAACTGACCATTCAACCAGGCAAGTTTCTGTTCATCAAAAACAGCACCTGATTTTGTAATTTTATCAAGACTGAAAATCTTAATCAGTTCATCTTTCCTAAGGTATTCGCGGTCATTTCCGGGTGACCAGCCAAGTAGCGAAAGAAAATTGAACATTGCTTCGGGCAGGTATCCTCTTTCTTTGTACTCTATCAATGATGTGGCGCCATGCCTTTTGCTCAGTCTTTTTTTATCCTGACCCAAGATAAGGGGAATGTGGCCGAACTCCGGAACATCCTTTCCAAGCGCTTTATATATAAGAATCTGTTTTGGTGTATTTGAAATGTGGTCATTCCCTCGAATTACATGTGTGATCTTCATCTCGATATCATCCGAGACGACAGAAAGTTGATAAGTGGGTGTGCCATCTGAACGGACTATTATAAAATCATCGATATTCGAATTATCAAAGACGGTTTCCCCATGCACGAGGTCATTAAAAGATGTTTCACCTTCAGGGATTTTAAACCTCACCGAGAAACTTAATCCTTTTTCCAGGTTCGTTTTAACGGTGTTTTCATCCAGATCCCGGCAATAACCGGGATATTTCCAGCTATTGGCGCCGGATTTTAGTGCCTCTTCCCGTTCCGCGGCGAGCTTCTCAGGATCGCAGAAACAGCGATATGCATTCCCTGAAGCCATCATTTTATCCACATTTTCCAGATGTGCTGGTAACCTGCTCGATTGAAAAAGCGGATCCTCATCCCAATCTATACCCAACCATCTCAAACCTTCAAGTATTCTTCCGGTCATTGCTTCAGATGAACGTTCCCTGTCGGTATCTTCAATGCGCAGCAGAAATTTTCCGCCTTTGCTACGAGCAAACAACCAATTGAAGACGGCAGTCCTTGCACCGCCAACATGTAACTCCCCAGTCGGACTGGGGGCAAATCTCACCCTGTAAGTCATAGTAATATACTTAGTTTTCCTATCTTTCTAGAAATTAAACTGCAAGAATGCTGATAAATATGTCTCTTCAAAGACGGACAGCTCAACTCCGAATCTCATCCTGTCGACAATATCTATCGAACCACCGATGATGAGACTCAGGAATCCGTCATTGCTGAATGTCGTCTCAGTAAGGTAACCAGGATCAAGGTTTCCTTCAACAATTGATACTTTACCCCCGGCATAGAATATAAATGGGTCTATTCCGGCTGTGATAGCAACTGTACCCTGATATTCCATCCAGTCAGCTATTACAGTCTCTCCTCCAATTGCAGTAAGGCCTTCACTGGAATAATAGAGAACTTTAAAATCACCGATAACTGCAAGGTCAAATGTTCTGCTCTCGGATTCTCCGGATTTCAGGGCGATTTTCACAAACTCCAGGAATTTTATCTTTATCCCTCCGCCGAATCTGTAATCGAATTCGCCATCGATATTATCCTCAACCTGGTATTCATCCAGACCGAAAATGCCATAGACCGAAATAAAATCTGTCAGGTTAAATCCGAGTATTCCATCATAACCGACATATTTGAGCGAATAAAGAGCGCTGGAATTTTCGCCAAGATAAATATCACGCCATCCATAAGTATAAGATGCTCCGAAATAAAAACCGGAATCGAAATTGTAATCGCCAACATTAAAAAAACCTGCGGCATTCAATAACGGTGAACTTAAAACCAAAAGAACTAAAATCGTCAGGACTTTTTTCATATATCTTTCCCTATTTATTTTTACTGATGAAATAAGAAATGCTCCTATTATAAGTTTTCTCCTGTTCAGCGGTAAAATAGCATGCGGGTAATTCTCCCATCCTCCGATGGTACATAATACACTCACAACAGTTCCCCTTGCGTGAGCAAGGTTCATAAGTACAGTTACAAGCTTCCATGTTCTGCTCGAAGTTTTTACATCTATTCATCATCTTTACCCTTTTGATAAAATAATATCAACTGGGTAAAATAATTCAAGATGGAGTTTTAATCGAACATCGTTATTCGATTTTAAAAACCTCGATCATTTTTTTGGATTTTGTTATAAACGGTTCTCCTAGGTCATCCATCAGGTCAAGATTTCCGAAATATTCTTCAATTGAATCCACGAGTTCCGGAATGGATGTTTCAGATTCAGAACTACCGGAAACAGAGTTGCCTTTAGTAAGTGAAGTAAATCTCGCATTCAATTCATTAACTTCATCACTCAGTTTTTCCAGTGATGCTTTAGTTTGCGCATCTGTTTCTTTGCTGATTTTTACTTTCAGTTCACCGCTGACTTTCAGATATTGCAGATAATACTCGGAAAAAACCTGTGCTGAAGTAGCATCCATTGTACTGTTTGTGGTAGTACCGCCTCCCCTTGACAGATTACCTGAGTTGTCAGTACCAGTGCTCTCACCCGTATCTTCAGAACCTGTTTCTGAATTTGTGCCGCTTCCGGAATCAGAATTGTTTGACCCTGAGCCTTTACCAAGATTTCCAGGATTTGTTGGAGTTGTGGTAGTGTTCCCAGGTAATCCGGTGCTCTGTGTAGTTTGCTGTGAAGTTGTGATGTTTGCGGGTTTTTGTACCTCGGGGAAACTTAATTGTATAGAGTATGAATCATTATACGAGTTGTTATCCTGATATGGAATAGCTCTTGATACTCTTTCTACAGAAAGTGTATACTCGGATTCCTTCACACGAAAATCCACAGAAATAGTTTTATAGTCGTAAGCAGCAAGGTTAATGATCTTAGTTTCATGTAGTTTCCTGTTGTTGAGCTTCCAGATTATTTTAACCGGCCCTGTAATATCATCCGGCCCTGTATTCTCAATCATTATACTCAGAGTAACCTTTTGATTATACTGGGGATTTAAAGGTTCAACCTGAACCGATTGATCAATAGAGATATCGGCCTCCGGAAGATCAGCCAGGACTGTCACAGAAAACAGAACGGCCAGCAATACACCAATTCTTATAATTCTATTCATCTTAGAGCTCCTATTTTATTAATAATAGCAGCTTTACCGCATAAAAAATGTAATTCGGATTACAATCTGCTAATTATTGGTGTTTGCAGTTTCTACCGCTTTTTCTTTCTTCGGTTCAGGTTTAGTTCTTCTCGAAGTAAAGAGTAGTGGCAGATTCTTCCTCATCATCACACCGGAGGCATTATCTTTAGCATAAATACTTAGATTGTATTTACCTGGTTTTAAAGTCTCCGGCGGTATTTTAAGAAGAACAGTTAAAACGTCCTTATTTTCACCATCAAGGAATTTTTGAACTTCGACCGGAACTTTAATTACTTCACCATACTTGGAAAATACATATTCAATATCAACATCAGCATTCTGTTTTGCATAATCCAGACCAAAGTTAATCATACAGAAATGAAGGACTGTATTCGAATCAGTATAAAGTTTTCTGCTTGACTGAGGCTTTAGGCCTTTGTAAACATGAGGATAGTACTCACTGGCTACTATTCTGCCTGAAGATTTTGGATATATTAATGTTGAACTATAATCACTGGAGAATATTTTCGGCTCAGTAACTGCAAATCCTTTAATCTGTTCAGGTATATTTGCCTTCATAAAATAGGTTCCGACT
Source organism: Acidobacteriota bacterium (assembly GCA_016932915.1). Lineage (GTDB taxonomy): Bacteria > Acidobacteriota > DATKUA01 > JAFGBY01 > JAFGBY01 > JAFGBY01. Next base: position 5,613 of record JAFGBY010000100.1, read on the forward strand.
TTATCAGTGAAATTATTTTTAACAATAAATTCAACCTGGTTCTCACCGGTCGGGAGCAACATCGGGTAGTTTAAAACTATTTCATCCCCAACCAGGTCATCTTTGTCTATTCTGATTTCCTGGAAATAATTATCAATCTCTTCACCATTTTTGTCTTTTACACGCAGGTCAATATCATAGCTCAGGAATTCGAATTTTTTATAATCATAAAGCACTGGGAACCTGACGATAAAAGGAAAAACTATCTTCCCACCTGTTGAAGGCAGAGTGTTGTTAGAATCAATTTTCAGAGGAAGAGTGTCATATATCTTGCCACTATTCAGAGTTCTAAGCATTTCACTTTTTCTCTCATCAAGGGTTTTCTTATCCCATGATCTGGCTGCGTATATTCCGCGTACGGTTTTGACAGTAGTACCAGGACGACGACATTTAACTTTAATATCAAGAAATCTTCCATCGTCATATCTATTACTTGATCGGTAGCCTAGTAAGTAATAACGGCTGATTTCATAGTTCACTCGCTGAAGCTGTTTTAAAAGATCGTTTTTGTTTTTGAATAGCTTTCCGCCGGTTTTTTCTGTAACATAGGATAAGAAATCCCATCTTTCATCTCTTTTGCCGGTCGGGTCCGTTGCAACTCCACTGACATCTACCGAATACATGGTTATATTATAACCGCTTATTTTCTCAAGCATATTACCCATAGAGCTAAATGCCCAGGGCATGTTTTTTATATTTACTCCAAGAAATCCTGGCGACATAAAGATAATGGTTTTTCGTCCAGGAATTTCTTTTAAAACCAGGCTCATAGCATGGAGCACATCCATAAAATTTTTAACTATAAAGTACTTTTGCTTCGGATCCCAATCCATACCTGTTTGATAATCATAGCCTGTAAATCCCTCTCCGGTTGTAGAATTCGGTTTAAGTCCTCTATCCAGATAATTAAGATTATAATATTCTCCTCCCCGGCCACCTTTGAGCAAATCAACGGTGGAATAACCATCTCTTCCGCCTGTTCCCCCATAAACTTCCATCGATTCGTTGGCTATCTCAGGAGCGCCTACGGCATCGCCTATACTGATTTCCAATTCATCAATTGCTTCGTAGAGTTTACCTTTATCATCGGTGAAATCCTGAAGTACTTTAACAGAACCGTAATATCTTATAACTGCTACCCTGTCTTCTGGTAATAAGTCATTTGTTATAAATTCCTTTGCAGCTTTTTTAGCCTTAACGAGATGTGCTTGATATGTATTGTAATTATCAAAAAGAATGATAATTGAACGTCCTGTCGCTTCCTTAGGAGCCTCTATTAATTTTCCGACATTGGATAATGGTTCTTTTTTCTTTTCAGCTTCAGGTTTTTTTGCTTCATTTGATTCTGGAATATTTTCAGTATCAAGTTCCCCAGGCCTTTTTATCTTATACATAAGATTATCAAAAGTTATAATCTTCTGGAGATCTCCATCTTCATAAATCTCGAAGTCTTCAGGTTTTAAATCTGTTACATGTTCACCATCACTGTCTAGCACAATGACATCAATTAAACGGAGTTCGACATTTACGTTCATATGAACCAGAGGCTCATTTTCCTTCACTTTTTCTTTATCTTTATCTTCATCAGCAGGACCAGCGGATCCTATAAAAATAAAGCTGCTAATTATTATAAATAATACTAATTTGGCGTACTTAACCATGTCATATACTCCCTCATGCATATATTTTCTTTAAATTTATATCACACTTTATATTGTAAGCAAATTATAAGCCATGATAATGAAATTTAACCTGCCAGAAATCAGAAATTCCCCTTATAAAACACCTAGAATAATACTTGGTCGTAAATCCCGCCTGGTAACTTAAAGATTAAATATCACCCAAAGCAACTTTAATCATATCGAGAAGTTCGCTCAGTTTAAAGGGCTTTTTGATATATCCCTCAACACCGGTTGAATATGCTTCCTGCATATTTTCTTCGCTGTCTGTTCGAGCCGTAATAAAGTATATTGGGATATCGCGAGTATCATCTTTGTTCTTCAAAATCTTCGCAAATTCAATTCCATCCATACCAGGCATCATTATATCCAGCAGGATTAGGTCAGGATATTTTATATTCATTAACTGGATGGCTTCGATTGATGATGGCGCAAGAGCAGTATTGTATTTGTTCTCTTTAAAGAACTGATCCAATAAATTCCTTATATTATCATCATCATCAACGATCATTATCGTTTTAGAGTTTTCCGAAGCCGCCATTTACCACCTATTAGACTATTACTGTCCTTGTTTTTCTTTTAATATTCTGTCAACAATTTCCGGGACCACTTCCCAGGCAATTTCCCTGATTACATCAGAAGATATCTTACTTAATACACTTTCAGTAACCTTAGCAACAATATCACTATTATCTCCAGATCCTTGATCTGCAGAGACTGATGCAGCAGGCTGAGGTTTGGGAATCTGTCCGTTAGGTTGCTGCTGTGAAAGTGGTATTGATTCTGCAGGTTGTGAAGTTATCCCTGCCTCCTCAACAAGTGAGGATATTTCAGGTGACAAATCAACATCAGTTGTATCACTAAAAATAGAAGCATCATCACTATGCTGATCCAATGAAGGTACTGCGGTTGCTTCTTGTGCTGCTCCCGGTCGAGGGTGTGCAGTCGGTGATCCGGGCTGATTTGAAAGTTTATTAAATGCTATTGAGACATCACCCATTGCATCAGCAAAATCAGGAATTATTGGTTGTTGTGGTGTTTGCGGAATTTCCATTTCCGGAGCAGCAGGTTCAGGTTCCTGGAAGATCTCAGCGGGCGCTACCGGTGGTTCAGGAGAAGGAGACGTAAAATCAGCTGCCATGGAAGGTTGTTCGCTTAAATCGGGCATTTCTCTATCTAATTCGGTCATTTGAGGCATATTGATAGCCTCTTCATCATCCAGTGAGGATTCATCTAGACTGAATATATTATCCTCTTCAATATCACCCGCGGGTGTGAAAAAGGCTTCCGATAGTTCCTTACCTGCTTCGGAAGCATCTTGTGATAACTCTTCCATTCTTGAATCAATCGGCTGTACCGGGGGCGGAGGCGTAGGAGCTGCTTTTATATGTGCTGATGGGCCAACACCAAACGGCGTATCATCAAGAACTGGCATACCCGCATCCTCTTCAATAATAGGAGGTTGTGACGGCGCGCTTTCTTCTATTACAGGTATTTCCGGCAATGGAGGTACAGGACTCGCAGAAGGTGGTTCAGGTGTGGGAGCAGACGCCTCAAAAACAGGAGGAGCTGGAGGTTGTTCATCAAATATCGGAGGAGCCGCTGCTTCGAATGATGGTGGTTCTGGAGAAACCGGTGGTGGTGTCTGAACACCCGGTACCTGTTGACCAAAATCAAGTGGAGGCTGCGGAATTTGTTCCGGCTCGTTCTGCCCGAATTGAATCGGCGGTTGCGGCGGTGGAGGTACAGGTTGTGGTGTAGGAGGTGCAGTAAACTCC
>JAFGBY010000101.1 GCA_016932915.1 Acidobacteriota bacterium
GAAAAGGTTTAAAATCGGGGAGTGGAAAGTTAAAATAATTGTGACATTTCGGAAAATGATAGAAGAAGTTATCATAGAGAAATCATCGGTGTTATTCAGGGCGAGGGAGGATTACAATCAGGCGGAAGGTTGTTCCATGATGTAGCCTACCTTGGGTAAATTACGGATCAGTCCGGGATTATTCGTATCTTTTTCTATCTTCCTTCTTAAACGACTGATCCATGACCTGACCAGTTGTACGTCATCGCGGTATTCCGTGCCCCAGACGCGGGTAAGGAGATAATTATAGGTGATGACCCTGCCTGCATTGCCAGCCAGTTCGGCGAGTAAAAGCCATTCGATATTTGTCAGGTATTTTTCTTCATCCTGAACTGTAACCGAATGTTTCTCAAAGTCAATAGTCAATTCTCCGAGGGTGATTGTCTTTAAGCTAATACGCGCTTCTTCGGGCTCAAAGCGGCGTCTCAGGGCATTAATTCTGGCGACCAGTTCATCAGGGTTAAAGGGCTTGGAAAGATAATCGTCGGCACCTGACTCAAGCCCCTTGATTTTGCCGGCGTCGGCGCCCCTGGCACTCAATATTATTACTGGTATTGCGGAGAAGCTGCGTATTTGTTTGAGCGTCTCGAATCCATCCATCCCCGGCATCATCAGATCCAGAACAACCATATCAGGTTCTTCAGCCTTCGCTTGCTCCAGTGCCTCGGTGCCGCTGCTTGCCGTCAGCACATTGAAGCCTGAGCCTTTAAGTTTAGGCTTGAGAAAGTCAATAATCTGCTCATCATCATCGACTACGAGTATCGTAAGCTGTTTCATTTTACATGTCATCCAGATGTTCTATGCTCAAATGATAATTTACAGGTTCCCACAGTGTCAATAGTAGTACGATTATTTGAAGCGGCGAGGGAATGATTGACATTATCCATACATCTCCATAGAATGGTTCATGTAAAAAGCGGGTCGAAGCTTTATTCATCAGTGAACATAATGCCGGGATATTCCGGCAGAAGATTCGATGGTGGTATTTCAAATGCCGAAAGATTTTGCTGAAGACATACATGGATTCCTAAACGGCGAACACCGTGAGCAAGCTCTCCGGGAGACGGTACGGTATGTTCAGAGCATTATTGAAACGATACGCGACCCCCTTATAGTACTTGACGATAAACTAAGGGTAATATCCGCTAATCAATCATTCTATGATATGTTTCTGTTACAGCCGGAGGAAACGGAGGGGAACCTTATCTTTGAAGTGAACGGAGGACAGTGGGATATTCCCAGACTACGGGAATTACTTGAAAAAATCTTGCCCAGGAATACCTCTTTCAATGATTTTGAAATTGATCACAATTTTCCCTGCATCGGCCAGCGTATTATGCTACTGAATGCCCGCCGTATATACAGTGAGGGAAATAAAACACAGAGCATACTCATCGGAATCGAGGACATCACCGAGCGCAAGCACATGGAACAAGAGGTAGCGGCATCTGAAGTCAGATATCGGAGGCTCTTTGAAACAGCTCAAGACGGGATACTGATTCTTGATGCAAATTCGGGGCAGATAGAAGATGTGAACCCTTTTCTCATAGCAATGCTGGGATATTCACAGGAGGAGTTTTTAGGAAAGAAACTCTGGGAGATTGGCCCCGTAAAAGACATTCAGGCAAGTCAGGAAGCTTTCAAGGAGTTGCAGGATAGCGAATATATCCGGTATGAAGATTTGCCGCTGGAAACCAGCGGAGGCAAGCAGATTCAGGTGGAGTTTGTCAGCAATGTATATCCGGTCAACGGCAGGAAAGTGATTCAATGTAATGTTCGTGATGTCACCGAGCGAAAGAAGATAGAGAAATTAAAGGATGATTTTATCGGTATGGTTTCTCACGAACTGGGCAACCCGCTGACCGTAATTACAGGTTGTTTGAATACCGTTTTAGATGAAGAAGCCAACCTGACTGAACAGGAGAAAACTCATCTGCTGAGAAATGCCGCCCTTGAGACAGACGTATTATCACATATTCTGGGGAATCTTCTTGAGCTGGCGCGTGCTCGAGCCGAGCGGCTTTTCCTTCATGTCGAACCGATAGACACGTACATAGTAGCCAGGAACGTAGTAGAAAGGATAATGCAGCAGTATTCTTCATATAAGATAATGGCGGATTTCCCTGAAGATATACCTCTAGTGGACGCTGATCCCTTACGTGTTGAACGTATACTGTATAATCTTGTGGATAATGCCTGTAAGTATTCACCGAAGGGGAGCGAAGTGAGAATCTTTGCCAAACTGAACGCCAACGATATAATTATTGGCGTGAGAGACCAGGGGGTAGGCATACCCATTTCCGAGCATAAGATGATTTTTAGTGCTTTCGAGCGTCTGGAGACAAATGCCTCTGGAAGGGTAAAAGGAACCGGCATCGGGCTTATGGTATGCCAGAGGCTGGTGGAGGTACATGGCGGACAGATCTGGCTTGAGTCTGCCCCCGGGAAGGGTTCTACGTTCTATTTCAGTCTTCCGTTGAAGCATTCAGCCCATTGATATCTCATAATTTTAATTTCGTTGCAGCATAAGCTTCGAAATCGTTCTTTACCCGACAGAATTCGATTAACACGAGGGTGATTTTCTATTAAAAACATCCTGTGGAACTCTCACCTGCGTTGATTCACCATCCTTAAAAAAAATATAAATATTTTAACTTTTCACCCCCCGATTTTAAACCTTTTCGATGCTGCATCCCCTATACTAGCCCCGTAATTGTCTTTATATAAGGCAAACCCTATCCGTGTTCACATCACATAAATGATGTTTCAGAGGGATGGAAATGGGGGAAAAATGAAAAACGGAGAACGGAAAAAATGAAGAAAAAAATCGGGATGTTCATTGTACTCATGATAGCTTTAATGCTTGTATTAACGCTTGTGGGTTGTGGCGTGAGTATATCGATTATGGCACCGGCGGAAGGGTCTACCCTTACAACCTCTCCTACCGTAGTACGCGGTTCCGTTTCAAACAGTAAGGCCATAGTAACGGTAAACGATATGGCAGTGGAATTGGACAAGAAAGGCAATTTCGCAACTACCATTGAACCTGTTGAAGGTAGTAATACTATTAGCATTGAGGCAGC
>JAFGBY010000102.1 GCA_016932915.1 Acidobacteriota bacterium
CCTCAAGGATTCACTGCTTAACCTGGATTATGAAATTCTTACATTGGAGAAGCAGTATAAGCGCTACAAGGTTCTTAAGTCGGAAGAGATCGCCATTTCGGATAAAGAGTATGAGGATCTGGAAGACCAGTTGAGATTTAAAAAGGATAAAAGGGAACTCCTCAAGGAGCGTATAAGGCAGGAGGATATTTTAAGTGAAAAGCAGCTTGAGCAGGCAAACAAGACAATAGATCGTATCAACCTCAGCCTTGAGCTGCTTACAAAACAGATAGAAAGCATGGTAGTCCGGGCGCCGATATCAGGGCACCTTTCAAGTATAAATGCGGAGATCGGTCAGAAAATCAATCCCGGTGAGCGCATCGGACAGATAGATGTTCTTGATAAATTCAAGATAAGGGCAGGCGTGGATCAATATTACATCGCAAAGGTAACAGTGGGGACAAAAGGCAGGTTTACACTGAATAGCAACAGCTATGGAGTGGAGGTAACAAAGATATATCCTGAGGTTATCAACAATGTTTTTACTGTGGATATGGCTTTTTCCGGAGAAATACCCAACAGTATAAAGCGAGGTCAGACACTGACTGTAGAACTGAGCTTCAGCGAACCGGGCCGGAGCCTTATGGTTAATAAGGGTGGATTCTACCAGCAGACCGGCGGGCGCTGGGTTTACATTGTGTCACAAGATGGCAAAACAGCGCACAGAATAGATATTCGCCTTGGTCGCCAGAACCCCAGGTCTGTCGAGGTGCTCGAAGGATTGAATGAAAGCGACTGGGTAATCACATCGGGGTATGACACCTTTAAGGAAGCGGATGAGTTGATTTTTGATGAGGCGGTAACGATAAAAGAATAGGAAAGGGCGCAGGGCACAAGGAACACGGCACAGGGGAAAAGCTTTAGCAGTCAGGTTTCAGTCTCATGCTCTTGCTCATACTCTTAATCTTACTCTGATTTTTATAAAAGGTGAGAGCAAGATTGAAAATTACGAATGCTGGAGTATGGAATCCAGAGTCTTTTGATTTTAAATTCGATGTTCGATGTTGAGAGTTCGATCCGCCGTCGTTGAAACTATGGCGGGACAGGTGTTGGACGTTCGTCTTTTCAATTTTTTAAAGGAGTTTTCCATGTTCACCAATTTCCTGAGAGTAACACTACGCACACTATACCGTGAAAAGGTTTATGCCGCCATCAACATTGTCGGACTTTCAATTGCCATTGCATGCTGTGTGATTATTGGCCTGTGGCTGCATGGTGAACTCACATATGATCAGCATAACTCAAAGTATAAACAAATCTACCTTATAGAAAATGAGTTCTCCTGGGGACCTGAAGTAATTCCTGCAGCTAATTCATCAGATTTATTCGGGCCTATCCTTGCAAGGGATTATCCGGTAATAAAAGGGTATGCCCAAATTGGCTCTCCAGGAAGAATATTGCTGAATATAAAAGATAAATCTTTTTACAGCGATAAGGTTTATAACGCCGATAATCGCTGGTTTGGATTATTTGACCATAAGATAATCTACGGTGATCCCAAAAAAGCCCTGACTGAACCTGATACCGCGGCTGTAAGCGAGTCATTTGCAAAAAAATATTTCGGCGATGAGAATCCAATCGGTGAAACTATAAAGCCAATAACCGGGCCACCAAGAAAAATAGTGCTTGTTTTTGCTGATCTGCCCGAAAACTCTCACCTCAGGTACGATGTGCTTTTTTCACATGAAATGGAAAAAATTCCTGAAAAATTAGAACGCAATCAGGCCTTTTTTTACCCCGGGCCCTATACATTTTTATTAATGCCTGAAGACTATAATATTGATGATTTTAATAAGATTTCCGAATCTTTTAATAAACGATATTTAGAAGGAGAGCGCAGGCAGGAATTGAAGCACTGGCTGCTTCCACTTGCTGACGTTCATTATTGTTCACATACAGAGGAGCCTACAGGAAACATATTTTATCTCTACGGGTTCACAGGTGTTGGTATTTTTATCCTGCTGGTGGCCTGTATAAACTATATGAACCTCTCAACCGCACGTTTTGCCAAACGGGCAAAAGAAGTTGGTATGCGGAAAATTCTGGGTTCAGGAAAGATATTCCTGATACTCCAGTTTCTGGGCGAGGCCATCTTCTTTTCAATAATCTCTATGTTTATTGGTCTTGTTCTGGTTGAACTTGCATTGGACTTTACCCCTGTGAATCAATTGCTCGAAAAAACTCTCTCACTGGATTTGATAAACAGACCCGAACTGCTGGGCTGGATAGTAATGTTTAGTCTTGCCCTGGGGGTAATAGCAGGTATTCATCCCGCACTTTACCTTTCCTCCATACTTCCCCTTTCAGTGCTTATAACAGGTGTTAAGGCAGATAAAGGAAATATCCATTTAAGACAGATCCTGGTGATGATCCAGTTTGTAATCTCAACTGGCATTATTGCATGTACGTTGATTATGGCCTTACAGATGAGATACTGCTCAACTAAATCTTTGGGATTTAATAAGGAGAACAGAGTGGTGATTTCCCTGTTGGGTGTTGATCTGGCTGAAAAAGCTCCATTGATAAAAAAGGAAATTGCTAAAAACAACCATGTCCTAGGCTCGACATTTTGTGACTCTGATATGGCCGGTAATATTCTTAACGGATACCAATATATAGAAAATAGCGACAAGGTTCGTGAAAACAAACGATTTGATATGATTGAAATCGATAATGATTTCATCAAGGTGATGGGGCTGAAGATGGTTTCCGGAAGAAACTTTTCAGGGGCACCTGTGGTTGGCGCAGGTGTAAGTCTTATCGTAAATGAAACCCTGGTAAAAGAGCAGGGCTGGGACCAGCCGCTGGGTAAAAATATTGAGAATAGAAAAGTTATCGGTGTGGTAAAGGATTTTCATCCGCGCTCTTTTCATCAGAAAGTTAAACCTCTTATATTTCAACAGTATTCAAGAGACAACCAGTACAATTTTGGTTTGGCTCCTGAAATGTTTATTCATTATCTGATTGTTAATATTGATGGTGAGGACATGCCCCAGACAATAACCTTTCTTGAAAAGATAATGGAAGAATTTGATCCCAGAAATGCCTTTGAATTCAAGTTTCTTGATGATGCTCTTGAGCAGATGTACTGGTCGGAACAGAAAGCCATGAAACTGGTTGGAACTTTCTCAACCATATGTATTTTTATTTCCTGCCTGGGTTTATTCGGTCTTGCTGCTTTTACCACTGAGCAGCGAACCAAGGAGATAGGAATAAGGAAAGTATTGGGGGCATCTACATGGCAGTTAATAATAATGCTTGCGAGAAACATTCTTATATTCATTTTACTGGGCGGAATTATTGCTTCACTGGCAGCATATTTCACAATGGATGAATGGCTGACCAGCTTTGCCTATAAAATAGATATAGAACCGTGGATGTTTTTAGTGTCGATATTAATTGTTGCAGCAGTAGCTTTTATCACGATTGCATTGCAGTCATTTAAAACAGCGCAGACCGATCCGGTGAAGGCGCTACGATACGAATAAAACACGGTGTGAGGTATACGGTTTGCGGTGTGCGGAAAGGCTTTTAAAAACCTCAAACCTTATACC
>JAFGBY010000006.1 GCA_016932915.1 Acidobacteriota bacterium
CCTCTGGTTTGGAGTAAGCAAGTGTAACTTGGTATTCTTTGTGTCTCTGATTTTCCGAATAGCCGCCCCGTAACGAGTGTGACTGTCTCTTTCATCAAGACTTATGTATTCGTATGGAAGATTATTTCCATTTTGTCTTGTTTCCGAAGAATCAATCAGCTGCCAATCTCCATTTGTATATTTATAGAAAAACAAATCGTAATCGACACCTGAAGGATTATAATTGACACCGTTCCATTCACCCCAGTCTTCCCAATCAAGAACGAGGAAACACCAGTCTATTGTGGATTCAGATAATTCGATTATCTCATCCCCATCAGTGAAGTTATGCCAGCCGTCATTATCCGGGTCATTGAAGTACCCCATCCAGTGATCATCGGCATCATTTCCGGCAGCATTGAACCAATGAATGCCCCTGTTCCTAGCATTCCTCATAGCCTCGCATCTCCAACCGGTGCCGTCGCCGGCGCCAGAAAGTGTGGATCCCATTGAACAAGATACTATTTTTATATTATTGTCTGCGCAATATAATACCGCTTCATTGTAGTCGTTCACATCATAAATTCGAACTAGATAAAGTTCTGCCTCAGGAAAAACATCATGCACGATTTCCGCCATCCCGGTTCCATGTGGTGAAGTCCCCATTGAGTTGTCCGGTGCGAAAGAAATTGTGGTCACTTCCCGGGGGAGTTCGGTTCCGAGCAGATTTTCATAGTCGAAAAAACCACCGTCCACTATCGCAATTTTAATAGGATGTTGGAATGTACGGTAGGATTCAAGGTTCTGCCATATATTTGCGTTGATATTTTCGACACCTTCACTAATTATATCATTATAGAATGATTTTATAGGAAAACGGATAAGGCCGACTTCCGGCAGACTTGCCAGCTCCTCGATCTGCGATAGATGAACAGCACCATTGAGCAAACCAGGGGTACTATTATTTTCCAATCTGCCTTTGGCTTTAAAGAATATTCCAAGCTTGTTATGAAAATGGTTCGGCATAATAGGAGAACCGCTCTGAGGCGGGAGGACTTCCAGCCGTACAAATCCATTTTCAATTTTAAATCCCTTGGATGCTGCAAATTTTTCAGCTGCTTCCACTCCCTGAGATTTGTATATCGAAAGGGTTTTAAAAAGATAATGGTCTATTTTTGACGGCGAGAGGATTTGATATCCTGTGAATGTCGTCAGTTCCTGATTATCACTGTAGAAAATCGGTGCACAAAGTAGGCTAATCGTTAAGCAAATTAGAAAAGATGTCTTATTCATCGTCTTCCTCCTCGACATGAGTTTCACCCCAATACAGTCTGAGGCCGATATTCATACTCAACCTGTTTAAGTTAGTGTCAATTATCCCATCCATCAATGAAGATGACCTTGTATCAGTAACGATCCATGATCCCTCGATAGAAGTAAGTATATAATTAATCTCTATATTCAATGCAAGATCGCTTGAAACAAGGATATTTGCACCAACCCCACCCACAAAAGCCACACTGCCGTCAAGATCTTCCTCTATAGAATATCCGAACTGTTCATATGGATTATCGGGATTTGAGGAGTATATTGAGTAACCCGCTCCATAGGCCAGGTAATAAGTGATGTCTTTTGATAAGTACATCTCGTTGCTTAATCTTAGGAGAAAAGTGGTTGCAGTAGGCGACCCTTTACTCATAGAATACAATCCATAGTCATCCGGAGAAGTATTGAGTGATTCGATCTGAGCTGTTAACCCTATTGAAAATGGGCCTAACGGGAATGTAGCGCCGGCTCTCATTGACAGAGCCGATGAAATTTCTCCATCAATGGATAAGCCGAACCCGCCTGTGAGGGATAAACTTTTCCTGTTGAGCATATCTGTTCCGGCTGCCAAATCAGCGATGAAGAATGATAAGAAAGTAATCACCAACAGTTTTACAATTCTATTCATATTGAACCTCTTTATACAAAACATTATTAGTTTTAATAACCTTCTAATCTTTAGCAATGGGTATGCCAGAATAATATAGGCGAATAATGCAATTACGCCGTAAAATGTATAAATTAATAGAGGTATAGTTAAATATTGTAACATATAAGGTACAATATAGAGAAGTAGGTTTGGCATGTAGTGCTTTAATTCCAATTGACTTAATCAATTGTATGAAATTCTGGACACTTTTATATTTTTTTCTTACATATCAATTTTGTTTGATAATAATGTACTAAAGAGATTACAAGACCTCTGCTTTGGGAATGCACCTCGAAATTAGGTATCCGAGGTGACTTAAACCGACTATTAAATTTTTCTTATAAAGAATAGTATTTCTAATGTATCAGTTAAATGTTTCTACAATACGATGATCTGGCGGATGATGAAGTAAGCAAGAAACAACAATCCAAGGATATAAGATAACAGCGATACTTCTTTCCCTTTCCCGGCGAACAGTTTCAGGATAGGGTAAGCGATAAATCCTAGTGCGATACCGTTATGGATTGTAAAAGTCAGAGGCATACCGATAATGATGAGGAATGCGGGAATTGCATCGTCGAAATCATCCCATTTTATCTTTGTGACGCCCTTCATCATCATACAACCGACGATAATCATCACAGGGCCTGTAATGGGGTAGAGTACACCGGAATCGGTGATCACTCCGCCGCCGACTGTGCTCACAAGCGGTGAGAAGAAAATCGCGGCTACGAAAAGCAGCCCTGTCACAACGCTTGCGAGTCCTGTTCTTGCCCCCGCAGCGATACCTGCAGAACTCTCGATGAAACTGGTTACAGTCGATGTACCCATCATGGAACCGGAGACTGTACCAACAGCATCCGATAGAAGGGCTCTGCCACACCTGGGAATGTTCCCATTTTTATCGATTAAACCTGCCTGGCTTGTAACGCCTATCAATGTGCCGACAGTATCGAACATATCCATGAAAAGGAAGATTATTGCAATGACGATGAAATCCAGAGTAAGGAAAAGCGAGAAATCAAACTTGAACAGCGTGGGCGCCATGGACGGCGGGGAGGATGTTATGCCATGATATTCAATTATATTGAAGATTATCCCAACCACTGTAGCGGCAAGCATACCCAGGAGTATCCCGCCTTTGATCTTACGGCTCATAAAACCTGCGATTATGATAAGCCCGAATACTGAAAGCAATACAGCCGGTTGTTTGAAATTGCCTATTTCGATAATCCCTCCAGTGGCAGGTTTCCGGATTATTCCTGACCAGACCAGGCCGAGGAATGAAATAAACAGGCCGATACCAACCGCAATTGCATGTTTAAGAGAATCAGGGATAGAATTTATAATCTTCTCTCGGACTTTAAAAAATGAAAGTACAAGGAATATTACACCGGAGAAGAGCACAGCCGTTAACGCCCCCTGCCAGCCGAGCGTTGCGCCGCCAACCGTCATTCCTGCTACAGTCAGGAAAAGGAAATTTTCTCCCATTCCGGGTGCCAAGGCAATGGGGAAATTTGCGAGAAACGCCATAAGAAATGTTGCCAATGCCGCGGACAGGCATGTTGCCATCATAATTGCCCCAGAATTCATATTTGGTTCACCCGCAACATTTGATGGAGCTAAGCCGAGCACATTAGGTTGTACAAAGATTATGTATGCCATAGTCAGAAATGTGATGATTCCGCCGAGCGCTTCCTGCCATACAGTGGTATTATGCACTTTCAGCTTAAATATTTTTTCTAACATATTTTCTCCCCGAATAAATTGAGATTATCTTTGATACACACAGCTGTTGTATTGTATAATAGCCGTTGCCATGATGCAATTACAGACAAACAGGGAAAGGGCTAATAGCAAAATGAAACACACAAGAATAATTCTAATGTTGATCGTTCTAATGGCAATGGGGACGGTACTCTTTGCGGAAAATTCTGAAGAAGCGGATTTATACAACAAGGAAGGCAAGTTCGAGCTTACACTTGGAGTAGGTTCAGCCACAAGTGGTAATATGGAGGTGTCTGATGAGGCAACTCTGTATCTCGATAACAGCTATGCCTTCAGCATCAAGATGGCGTATTACGTCAGCCGTATGGCTGCAATCGAAATGGGTTTTACACTCAGGTTGGATTCAGCATATTATAACACCGATCAATATGATTCTGTGAGTGATTATCTGGATTACGTCTCCGAAAATTTCACAAACTATCATTTCAACATCGGGCTGCTTTATAATCTGGCTGATATGACCAATGTTCCGTACATCACAGCTGGTGTCGGGATTACCACCCTGACATATGACGAGATGTTTCCCGTCGCATCGGCTGATGGGCAGTTCACAGTTTTCTTCGGGGCAGGTTATAAGTACTACCTGAATGAAGGTCTGGCAGCACGCGTTGATTTTACATGCAATGCATTTGATTACGAAAATAACACCGGAGATAATGAATTCTATATGAACTGGGTACTCACTGCGGGACTGACCTTCGGTCTGTAAAGAGAATCCATTTTGAAATGATTTCCCCTGCGGACAAGGAATTCTGGAAAGCCCGAGCACTCCCTGCGTCACTTCTCGGTCTTACTTTTTTGTCCTGGGTTGGGATATATAATCTATCTTTTATAAGTGATGATTTTCCTCTACTCGCTGAGCAATTTATAAAACCGTTCACCCTGTTCACGCCAACGGCATATTTTATCGCACCGGTTTTTAAATTGTTTCTCTCAATTGGAACAATCCTTTTCGGTACAGCCGCTATCGGATATTATGCAATAATAGTCATTATCCATCTTTCCAATGTTTTTCTTTTTTTTAAACTCCTGCAGAAATTTGGTTTTGATGAAAAGGTTGCTCTTGTATCAGCATTGGCTTGGGGTACTTTAGCACAGTATGCTGAAGCCCTGTTCTGGATTTCTGGATCGGTTCATGTGTTTACCCTTTTCTTTGTCCTGTTTTCCGCTTACACCGCAATCAGGTGGGAAGAATCGAATAAGATATATTTCCTGGTTATATCTATTTTGCTCCTTGTGTCAGGATTTCTCTGCCGGGAGTCGGCAGTGCTTTTTCTGTTCATCTGGGCGATGTACGTGGTTATAAGGAAATATAAAATAAAAGAAATCATATTAAAATTTCTGCCCTTTATTGTGATCATTGGGATGTTGATAATTGTTATGCAGCTGCTGCGCTCCTTTGCCGGGCTTGAACCGCAAAAATACATGAATA
>JAFGBY010000007.1 GCA_016932915.1 Acidobacteriota bacterium
CAACTTGTGCAGATTTTACTTTTTGTAAATCGACAAAATAGATATTTATCCAATTCCGCTCTTCCCCTTCACGCATAAGGACAAATCTACCGTTCAATTCTTTAAAATCATCCCATTCCCCGAACAGTTTCGCCCCTGTATGTAGAGGATTCCACTGCCATTTCCAACTGGAGCCGTCATCAAATTCAACTTCTATATCTACAGGCAGGTTTGCTGTGCCGTTGTTTACAATATTAACCGCAGACCTTATTGGACAATTGTACAAAACCGGCTTCTCCGTTTTTGACTTAATTCCTTGAACAGCATAATCGATATACCCCGGTTTCGAGAAATATTCATTAAAAGCCGAGGCAGCTACAGCACCAAGGCTCTCTAAAACCACTTTCTTGAACTGTTCCGGTTTAGGATGAGCAAATTTATAACTTTGGAAATATAGCCTCAGAAGTTTTTTTACCGATTCATGGCCGTATTCTCTTGCCAGGTATTCAAAAAACAATCCAGGTTTTGAGTAGGCGTTGGCAATGTATTCTGTACGGGTACGAAACTGCTGTCCATTTGTAAAAACAGGATCGGAATAATTATCACTCGATAACATATCCCTTTCGAAAAACCAGCTATCGAGTGGTTTTTTTGCAAGGAATAGACCGAGCTCACCAAATTCACCCTGAAGCATTGTTTCGGGGATCGGCATATAATAATCGGCTGCATGAAATAAATTGTATATTATAGATGTAAAACGCCTGTCATTACCTGCATATTCATTTAAAATCCTATTCTGAATAAATGTCGTAAAGCCCTCATCCATCCATGGGGATTTCATCTCGTTAGTTGCAAGCAGGCTGTAAAAATATTGATGGGCGAATTCATGGATAGTAACTGATTCCGTCGAGAGGTTCCCCTCCTGCACATTGTATTCATAAAATGTTGTGCCTCCGGTAATCAACATCGGGTATTCCATCCCACCACTGCCGGAGAAAGGATGAGGATCAACCAATGTAATTTTTGAAAATGGATATTCCCCAACCCAGTCACTCATTCCGTCTATCGCTTTTTTAAGTCCGTTTAAATATTTTTCCACTGCTCCCTTGTGATTGCCCTGAAAAAGCAGTTCTATATCTATTCCTTTGTGTTTATCTTTTATTCTTATCAGATTTCTTCCGGCCACCCAGGCAAAATCTATCACGTTTCGTGCTGTAAAATGCCATTCAACAACATTTCCCTTCATAGACGAGACTGTGTGCTCCCCTGTTCCTCCAACTATATAATTAAAAGGAGCATTGATAGTGACATCATAATCGCCGAAGTCACTGTAATACTCGGTATAAAAATGAAACTGACGGCAATCCCAGTACCCTTGCTCCTCGAATACACCGAACTTCGGGAACCATCCCTGAAAAAAATAATAATCCTCTGCATACCCTGTTCGCCATACCCCTATTGGTAGAGAAATAGTGTATTCCATATTAAGCTTGATTTCTTCACCCGGTTTTACAGGCTTTACAAGAGGTATAGTCAAGACGGTTTCATCAATCTTCATTCTTGAGGTTACATCTTTACCGCCGTTTATCTCGACATACCTGAAATCAAACCGGCTGAACTGATCAGGCCTGCGTTGTCCGAATGAATCTTTATAAACTCCTTCCCTCCAGAACCGTGTAGAATTGTCAATGAAGGCATTCAAATACAGGTGCATCTTCAATTCCACGGCAGGGACTTTAGTCTGATTACGCCATGTAGCTGATTCCTGGACTGTTGTGGTTCCATCGGGATTATTAAAATAAACCACCATTTTATATTCAGTCACTGGCTTGGATGCACTAAGAAACATAGGAGAATATAAGATAAATACCAATATAAATTTATTGAACAGCTTATTCATAGCAAGACATCTTTACAGAATGCCCCTGTAAAATCAAGGCAATTAGGCTATCAATAAATCAGACAGAATATCGACTATCTCTATTGCTGTCCGGCTTTGTATGCTTTATAAGTTTCGGTTATTTTCTGTTCAAGTGTTTTAAACTGTTCAGAATCTCTCATTTTATTGAAGAATTCATTCTGGAGGTTTACCGGATTGAAAAATCCGATATCTTTAAGGCTTTCGAGCTCTTCAAAAGATTTCTCCTGATCGTCCATAGCGGCATATGTACAAGCAAGACTGTAATGGGTCTGCAATTTTGCCCAGGGTGACGCATATTCGAGAGTCTCAGAAGAAAGCCGGAAGATTAACGATGCTTTTTCATATTCTTTTTTATCAAGAAGCTGTTGCCCGCACCAGTCGAGATCTTGCTGTAGGCGTACAAGTGTTCTTATAGCTGAACGCGATACAATGAAATCATCTTCTTTCGTTGCATCTTTCTTGAGCACATTCATTTCGATCCCACCCACGAGTTTTGTGTAGCTGAGCTTATTTACTGGATTGTGAAGAATCGCGCCATAAATCCCACCTGTCATTTTTATAATCCTATTTTCCCGTTCCAGCATTTTTTCGTCTTTTGAGAATAATTTATGATATTCACTGCTATCCTTGATCTCTCTGACTGTAGCCATTATTTCATACATTGGCATAAGATCTTTAAATATTTCAAACATCTGCTCATAAGTATAAACGGACCAGAGTGAGTTCCCTTCAAATTTATATTTCTCGGCAATTTTCTTTTCTTTATTAAATACATACTCTATAAATTGCTTATCATTAGCTTTAAGTTTCTCTGCCATCGCCCTGACTTCGAACCACTCTATCGCACGCGTGCAATCTTCTTTACTCGGCCATGAGTGATACCCGTCATAATACATCAACGCTACAGAGTTCTTTTTTGGTTTCAATCGTTTTTCAAGCGCCTGTATCTCCCTGTAATTAAAATCATCCGAACCGATGGTACCAATAAAGAAAGTATGTTCTACCTGATCATCTTTAACAGTTTCTGAAAACGCCGCGCCGCCTAGTATAACCCCTTTAACAGATTTCTGTTTTGTTGCAGCAATTGATGAACAAACCCGAGCGCCACCAGAGAAACCAGCAAGATATACCCTATCCATATCAATAGAAAATCTATTATGCGCATCATCCCATAAAGCTTTGATAGCTTCCATTATCGGTTGCCAGGGACCATTTTTTGAATTATGAGAACCCATAACAATATATCCGTATTTCCTGGCTGCTTCCTCAAAAAGTTCTACCGGGAGTTTTCCCCTTGCTCCTGCATCAAAAGCAAGCAGTATTGGGTATTTTTTATTCTTGGAATAACCGGGTGGAAGATACAAAGCGTAAGATTGTTTAGCATCAGAAAGGCTTACTACCTTGTCGATAATTGTATCCGGCGTTAAAGTATCAGTTGAGTCGGCCGCCATACATAAAGACGACATGAAAATAAAAAACATGAAAACAATAAAAACGAACCTTTTGAGAGTGTTTTTTAGCATATATCTTGCCCTTGAAAAATTAACATTAAAACAAAAATCACCTGTCACATCTTTCCCAATAATTATTCAAACGATAAATAGGGATAAAAGTTTTATTATTCCCCATAGGTTTTAGATCTCAGCGTGAATATCTTCCGGTAAATGATAGATCAGGCTAATAACCTCAACCTTTCAGTATGACACCTTTTCCATCAATCCCACTCATCAGGATTTTTAATGGCTTTTTCATCCGTATATGACAGACATGTTTATGATTATTCAATTTCTTCTGACTGCTCAACCAAACCCAATCGACAAACGAACCCGGCTGGTTATGACGAACAGTAAAATATCCTATGCCTAATGATGTTATATTCTGGAAAAAGTGAGAACCCTGTGATGCATCCGGATTCATATCCGGCAGACTGGCTTCTACAATTACTTTTGCCTGGTTGATCTGACCCCATTTAACAGGGATTCCAAGCCATGATTCGGAGCTTCCCCACCTTCCAGGGCCGACTAAGAGGTATCTTTTTCCTGCATTTCTCATCTGAAGATTTAGTTCGGATATCTCACCGGCAATCGCCAGGCTGAACGCAGGATCAAAACACTGTGGATCGACAAAGATTATATCCTCGATATCTTCTACAATACCATTACCAAGAACCATCCAGCTCTGGCTAAGAACCTGCTCCCTGGGATAATCAGAAATATCAACATCAATGCCTTCATCACGCCCCACCAACGGTTTTACCTGGAGTAATCCAAAGTATGGATTGAATCCGGGATCATCATGGTTCATATTTACAGCAAATTCCATCTCAACTGGGCATGCCATTGCCTTTTTTGCAAGATTCATCATGTAATCCAACAGATTGGATAGAGGAAAAGTCTCGTGTTTGAGGATATTACTGAAGGTCACAATCCTCGGGCCGTCACGCCCGATGCCATCGTAAATCCTGTCATTCTCGGGATTATATGTCGATCCAGTATGGAGAAGTGTTCCATCTTTTTCTGCAGTATCCAATCCATATTGTTTTAAGTACTGGTCTTCCTTCTCCTCTGCATGTTTTCCAGTGTATTCGTTCATATCTATCGCCCAGAATTTTTTCTGTGTATTCTGGAGAAATTCAACTGTAGAAGTAAGTCCGGGGAGGCGTTCCGGGTACTTAATAGAAAAACATAATGTAATACCGCCATCAACCACAGTTTTACCCAACCCTAACGCCAGGCTCACTACTCCATCATCAGGCAACGCAGGCGCAACCGGGTAATAATTGTATGACCTGGCTACACCAGAAAAATCAGGGTAATAGCGCTCTTCATGAATCTTGCCTACAACCTCCTGGATGATAACCGCCATTTTTTCATCCTCGATACGGTTCGGTGTTCCATGCATATATGCTTTAGCTTCAGGGAAAAACGTCGATGCATAAACAAGTTTCACTGCTGCAGTCAATTCGCGGAAACGTTCTGTCATGCTCGGATTATTATTCGGTATCATCTGTGTTATATAAACACCTGCGAAAGGCTGGTAGAGTGAATCCTCAAGAAGGCTCGATGATCTGACTGCGATGGGGACCTTTGTAAGCGAAAGAAGGCTTTTCAATTCACTCTTTACATATCTCGGAAGTGTTGCTTTCAAAAACCTGGTAGTGATTACTTCTTCAGTTTTGTCCTCATCATATGCAAAATCGTATAGGTTGTTACTCTTCATGAATTCATCAAAAACATCCGTGCCTATGACTACGGTGCGGGGTATCGATACTTCTACATCTTTGAATACCCCTTCAGGTAAAGCCGAATTGAGTACTTTATCAAGGAACGCAAGGCCTCTCGCTTTCCCACCAATCGAGCCTCGCCCTATTAATGAAAAACGCGAATAATCGGTATAGAGAAATTTTGAAAAAGCTACAATTGAGCCACGGTGAGTCTGTTGGCGCGTCTGGCGAATCTTCTCCTGCAAAGATTTCCGGAAATCCCCCGGTTCAACTAATCCTTCGTTGAGGGTTTCATCCAGTTTCCTAGCAAGTTGAATCTCCGTTCGGGCTTTTAACCAGAGCGAAATCGTTCCTCTCTCAAGATGGGTTTTTAATATCGAGGCATCCAAAGAATCTATTACATCAGATAAATCGATTAGATTTTTGGCTACAGCTAATATTTTCCCCTTAGAATCCCTGAAAACCAAATTTCCTAAATTAAAATAATCTGCCAATATCCTGTTTAAATCACGCTGGAATGTCGGATTATTTTTGTTGAGAAAAACCGAGTTCAGAGTTTTTGCAGATTCCGCAATCTTTTCCTGTTCAGACTGGATGATAACAGGCAGGAATTTGTTTTCCTCACGTACTTTACCAGCCAGCTCCAGCCCGGATAAAACTCCAGTTTTACCATCCTTGCTAAGTTCATCCGCGGTTATTAGTCCCATCAAGTTTTCTTTATAATCTTCATATAGTACCAACGCTTCCTCATATGTAGTCGCAAGATGAATTCTCGGCCTTTTTCGTTGCCGCATCTTGCGCTGGGTATAAGTGAGAGGTAATTCAAGTAATCCAGCCATCCATTCCCACATGGCTTCATATAAAATCAACATGTATGTCGAGTAAAATTCAACTGAGCCGTCAGCAAGGATGATGTTCTGAACTCCAGCTGTTCTGGTATCAGCAGGTGAATTCTTCAGATCTTCAATATATTTTATAATAGTAATAAGGATTTTCCCGTCCCCATGCCAGAGGAACAGGCCATCAACCTGGTGATTATAACGTTCTTCATTCAACTTGACGAGCTCGGGAGTGTTATATGCAATAACGACAACAGGAAGATCAGGGGAGATATCTTTAATTTTGTCGGCGAGTTCGTAGGGGTGCATATCTTCAATTCTCATAACCGAGATAACAAGATCAAACTCACCCGTCTTTACTATTTCAAGAGCGCTCATTCCGTTATCCACCTGTTTGAGCACAGGAACATAACCGAGATCATACTTACTGTATATCTTCCCCAGCAGGTCGACCAATCTACCATCCTCTTCCATCAAAAAGTAATCATAGAGGCTGGCGACAAGCAGAACCTTCTTGACCTTGAATTTCATCAGGTTCTGTAACTCAGGCTCAAAAAGGTCCTCTTTGTTTCCCTGGTTCTCGTTCTCTTGAATCAAATTACTCATGGAATTTTACCTTGCGAAAAACTAAGTACCCGTTCAGGTAATTCCTTTTTCTTTTAATCTATATGGGGAACATACGAGACATAACACCCATGATTCCAGGTTTAAGGATCACTCCTTTACCAGTCCTGCCGTCCATTTTGATCATAAAGCCGGAATCAAATCTTACATGCCTTACATAATCGGTCTCTTCTACAAATGGTTGCCTTCGTAGCCAGTCCCAATCGATCATACTGGTCTTGCTTTTCGGTGGTATCGTGAAGTATCCAATTCTAAGGGACGTAATATTATGAAAAAAATGTGATCCCTGGGAAGGATCGGGACTCATTTTCGAATGTGAAGTTTCAATCATCACCTTTGCATTATCGATTTGATCCCATTGTACCGGTATACCAAGCCAGGACTCCGAAGAACCCCACCTACCAGGCCCTGCCAGAAGATAAGGAGATAATTTTTTCTTCAATTTTTTATTAAATTCACCGATTTCATTGGCAATCAGTGGTGTCTTCGCTGGATCGAATTTATCCGGTTTGACGAACAGGATATCCTTTATATCTGTAATCTCCCCATTACCGAGTATCTGGTCGCTCTGGCAGAATACAGATGCCTCAGTAAACCTGTCAAACTGGACCTCGATTAATTCTCCCTTGCCTGTACATGGCCGCACCTGGAGGAATCCAAAATTCGCTGGATAGGGTGAATCGCTACCGAGAGTTACCGAAAATTCGATTTCCACCGGAGCTCCAACAGCATGCTCACCTATCTTGAGCAAATCCTTTATTAAATCGTTTAAAGGAAAAACATTATTTTTCAGAATATGCGCGAAAGTTATAACCCTCGGTCCATAACGGGAGATGCCGTCATATATTTGGTGATTCTCAGGAATATAAGTAGAACCGGTGTATAAAAGGACGCCATCCTCCTCAGCTGTCTTAAGGTCGACCTTGGTCAGGTATTGTTCTTCGTTATTGATATCGATAAACTCGTCCAGCCCCATCTGAATTGCCCACATTTCATGCTGCGAATTCTTGAGATAATCGTCCACCGTATTGTACTGAGGCAGAACCATCGGGTTTGCAGGACTGTAGGTAATCGATTGTCCACCATCGACTATAATTTTCCCCAATCCGGTCGCTAAGCTGACTACACCTTCTTCCGCTTTGGAACCTCCGAAGGGATAATAATTGTATGACCTGGCAACACCCGAAAAATCAGGATAGAACCGGTCTCCCCTTCTTTTCCCGACTACCTCCTGGATGACCACCGCCATCTTTTCATCTTCGATGTGGTAGTTTGTATTTTTGATATAAGATTTCGGTTCCCTGAAATAAGTGGATGCGTATAAACATTTCACAGCATAGAGCAGATTATTATATCGAACATCCTCATCCGGATGGTCATTCGGCAACATGATCGTGGCATATATTCCGGCAAAAGGCTGATACAGAGAATCCTCAAGCACAGATGAGGAACGAACCGCCAGCGGAACCTTGATCTGCTGAATAAATTCCCGGATCGGCTCCAATGTTTCCTCCGGCAGATTGTATTGAATAAACCTGTCGACAACCTGTTGATTAGTCAGGTCTGGCTTAGCAGCAAACTCCAGTAGATCATTATCGTTTATAAAACTGTCAAATAAGTCAGTGGCAAGAACAAGTGTAGCGGGAATCGATACATTGATCCCAGGATACTTATTTACATTAAAGTAAGCCGCGAGGCTCTTATCTATAAATGCCAGTCCTCTAGCTTTCCCACCGATAGAACCTCCCCCGATCTTGCTGAAATTAGAATAATCCTTGAAATATTTCGGTGAATAAGCGGTTATACTACCTCGGTGGTTCCACTTCCTGTATTTCTTGATTAGTTCTATTATCTGAATCTTTGTTGTCTCTATATCCGCTCCCACGGTATTGAGTTCACTCAGCCCGTTAGCAAGCTTAATATCCGTCCTCGCGCGCAGCCAGCGGCAGAGTTGACCATTCCTGATATTTTCAACTACAACATCCGCAGGAAGTTCCGTAAAGGTGTCAACCAGAGAAGATAAGCTTTTTATTTTATATACATTAGGATTTTTTCCATTGGTCACCCTGTAATCGCCAAAATAAAAAACCTCATTCAGTATCTTCCTGAAATCCTGAGCAAGAGTCGGGCTCCGTTTATCGAGAAATCCAGCTCCAAGTTTCTTCGCATCAATTTTATTAGTCCGGTCACTGGATTGAATCAATAGCGGCATATCCGGGAAATCCTTCCGCACCATAGCGCTGAATTC
>JAFGBY010000103.1 GCA_016932915.1 Acidobacteriota bacterium
AACATACTTCTTCCTGAATGGTTGGTATGCTGGTGTTAACTATCTGTGGCACAATAACATCAAACCGACATCAACAGGCACAAGAACCTGGGAAGGAAAGTCATATTCCTACTATCCGAACGGCAGAGCTGATATGGATAGACTGGATGCATATTCAGAACTCGACCTTCAGGTCGGTATCGAGACAAAAATCGAATTCCCATTCGATGTACCTCTTACCGATAACGATATCCTGATTGGTGTTTATGTTGAAGGTAACTTCCTTGACAATTGGCAGGGCGTAACTGGTGTTGTAACTGCTTTAAGTTCAGCAAGTTATGGCCAGGCTAATGCTTGGGCACCATCCACTACATGGACACTCGGGTTCAGACTTGAGCTGTAACCTTTAAGGTGACATAATAATTCCCCCGGGCTTTGCCTGGGGGATTTTTTTATCTAAATATTCCATTTGTATAAGTTGTGGTTTTAACAAGCTCTAATTTTTTGAGGATTGATACTGTTTAGATTTCTGGTGATTTCGATATGAGGTCTTTTATCTGGGAGGATTCTTGTACAACTTCAAGGTGCTCAAGTACTTTACGCAAGGTTTGCCCGATAAATGGAAGATAAGAATCATTTCCCTTGTTGTGTTGGGATGCGAATGTCCCGACTGCCTTCAGGTTTCTCTGTATCGCAGTGTATCTGTTTTGTAACCTCAGCTCATCAACGGATATTTTTAAATTGCCCTGTACTTGCATAAATCTTTCTTCGCACTTTTTTATTATTGGTGGACTGATATCCAGGTATGAATCCCAAAGAAGTGAGGCGAGATCATAATTATATGGTCCCAACCTCATATCCTGGTAATCGATTAAAACAGCTGAATTATCTTTTATCATGATATTTTTACTGTGGTAATCTCGGTGGCATAATACGGCAGGGTATAAAGCGATTTGATTTACAATCTTATCCAGCCATTCCCTAAGGTTATTGATTTCTATTTTGTTTAACAAACCTGGATGCATTTTGTAATAATAGTTTTCAATAAAGAATTCCAGTTCCCACATAAGACGTTTATAATCAAGAACTTCCAGATTTATTTCTTTCTGGGCATCGAATTCTTTTGTCAGATTCTGAATTGCCGATATATAATCTGTAAATTGTAAATACCAGTTAAGTTGTTCTCCAGATATCAACTGTTCATGGAGATCAAAATAATGTTGGGCGCCAGCGTCCTCCTGGTAGATTGAAAGATTCTCTTCATCAGTAACCATAATAGCAGGAACAGGGATATTATTACGCGTGAGAAACTCAGTTGTGTTTATTACTTTATAGAAATCTTTTTTCTGATCGGGATGTATAACCATCTTTATTATCGTTTCACCGCTGGTGAGATAAATGCGATAGTATTTCCTCGTAGAGGCGTCGCCTGCAAGGATATCTTCTTTTTCTGTATGTTGTTTAATATAGTCTAAAGTGATGGTTTTATCCACCGTGAATAGCCATTCCTTCAACTGCTTCTATAGCTTCATAAACAACTTCAGAGAGAGTCGGATGCGGATGAATCGAATGCCTTAATTCACTTATGGTAGCGCCGATATTAAGCGCCGTAACCCCTTCTCCGATCATCTCTGTTGCGTCCGGACCGATGATGTGCATACCGAGCAACAGGTCGGTTTTACTGTCGGCAACGATCTTTACGAAACCTTCGGTAGCGCCGAGGATATGAGCTTTGGCCATTGTGTTGAAACGGCTTATGCCTGTTTTTACGTCAAACCCTCTGCTTACAGCCTGTTCCTCAGTGAGTCCAACTGATGCAATCTGGGGTTCGCAATACGTGGCGGCTGGTATCCAGTCCGTGGTGATTTTTTTTGGTTTCATACCTGCTATCGATTCGACAACATAAATGCCTTCGGCTGATGCGGCATGAGCAAGCTGCGGAGTCGGTACTATATCACCAATAGCCCAAATATTCTTAACTGAGGTTTGGTATGTATCATTTA
This sequence comes from Acidobacteriota bacterium, assembly GCA_016932915.1. GTDB lineage: Bacteria > Acidobacteriota > DATKUA01 > JAFGBY01 > JAFGBY01 > JAFGBY01. Next base: position 1,983 of record JAFGBY010000103.1, read on the forward strand.
TCTTTATAAAACCTCTTTCGGTTTCTATTCCAGCATCTTCCAACCCTATATTATGGGTATTCGGTTTTCTACCGATAGCCACAAGTACTTTCTCAGCTTCTATTGTGTTTTCTTTTTCTTTTCTTTCATATGTAACGATTACACCACCGCCCGATTCTTTGATCGATGTCACCCTGGCCTCGGTGATAGCTTTGAGTTTCTTTTTCTTGAAAGCCCGTGATAGTTCCCTGGATACGTCTCCATCTTCGAGAGGAACGATATTGGGAAGCATTTCAAGTATAGTCACATCTTTTCCTATTGAATGCAGAACCGTTGCGAACTCTACTCCAACTGCGCCTGCTCCGATTACAACTATAGATTCCGGGAATTTATCGACAGTAAGAATTTCCTTATTCGAAATGATTTTATCGGTGAATTCAATCCCAGGGATTCCTCTTGCTTCGGAACCGGTTGCGAGCATTATATGATCAGCAGATATAATATCCTTTTTACTGTCGGGATATGTACACTCAACTTTTCCGTCTTTGGTAAGTCGAGCGGTTGCCTGTATAATTTCGACATTGTATTTTTTTAATAACGCCTGGATGCCTTTTTCCATATTGTCTATAACGTTCTGTTTATAATTCATCAGGTTGTTCATATCGATTGAAGGTGGAGACGTCACAATACCGTTAGCTCCTGCTTCCAGTATTTCTTTATATAAATGAGCCTGGTGAAGGAGGGCTTTTGTTGGGATACAACCCCAATGCAGGCAGGTTCCGCCAAGTTTATTTTCTTTTTCAATCAACGTCACATTAAGCCCCAGCTGTCCCGCTCTTGCCGCGGCAACATATCCACCGGGACCGCTGCCAATAATGATCAAATTTTTCTCAGTCATAAGTCAGCACCTCTTTCACTAATTTATATTATCAATGTACTGTATAGTTATTATCATTGTCATCATCATCAAAGAAATCATTTAAATCCGGTCCTTTACCGTTGATAATTTTAAACGAGTTTTTCTTTTTTTGTTTTTGTTTGTTATATTGGCGATCTTTGATTTTCCAAATCAATCTGTTGTAATTGAGATAGATAAAACCTACTACCATACCTCCCAGATGCGCCAGGTGGGCAATACCGGATCCATGAGAGAAATCAACAGCGCCGATAAAAGCTATTATTACAGAAAAAAGGACAACCCATTTCATTTTTACCGGCAGGACAAACCAGAGGAGAACGGTACGGTTAGGCCATTTTAATCCATATGCCAGGAGTATTCCCATAACCGCAGCCGAAGCTCCAATTACAGGGATAGGTGAGTTCGGCTGGACAAGGTGAAAAGCTCCTCCTAATATGCCGGTTATGAAATAGTATTTCAAGAAAAGCTTTGGTCCCCATATTTTTTCCAGTTCACTTCCAAACCACCAGAGAAATAGCATATTAAAAAGGATATGCATGAAATCAGCGTGAAGGAACATGTATGTGACTAACCGCCATATCTGGAATTTGGTGGTAATCATATTAGGTATCAATGAGAAGTTTTTTAAAAAAAATATATTTATTCCCTGCGAGATATAGGAGAATCCGAAGACGATAGAATTGGCAATTATTAATATCTTGATAATCGGTGTAATTTCAGGAAAAAAGACAGCCCTTCTTCCTGTATTGTAACTTTCATATTTCATATTTATTCTCAATTGTAGGGCTTGATAATATAGAGAAATACCTCTTAAATCAATTCCTTATACAATATAACAGGTTATTCCTGTTTATCGGACCGGGTTACTTTATATTTCTCGTCAAGGTTTTGAATCAGCGAAGGTACTTCAATCAATACAACTATGGTGCCCATTCCACCGCTCATGTCTCCAACCAGATATTTTCCATCCTGCGACCAGTCGATGGATGTTATATTGGCGTCTGTCTGGTAAAACGGGAATACTTTGACATGGGTTTTTTCCTGGGCATCTACTAATACGAGAGCTTTCTCTTCAACTGCGCTGCCTTCTCCTGAAGTTACTGTTACCCATGATGCCACAAATCGTCCTTTTGGAGAAGATGACAGATTTGTGTATTTATACGGATTCGATGTAATTTGCTCGGATGAATCATAAAAATATTCGTGCATGTCATCGTAGGAATTGATAGATTGAGCAGATTTGGGATCCAAGAGCTTGTCTACCTGGACACGGTAAATTTCATTTGTAGTATTATTGTTCTTTACTGTCCTGATAAAATATACCGTCTTCCCGTCTGAAGTAAAAGTCGGTCTGCTGTCTGAGAATGCGTAAGAGAACATGGTAATATATTCATTTGAAAGAGAGGTGATAAAGCCCTGTGGATTGTTTTTAAAACTGGTGTAATCGGGTTTTGGATCGGCTTCCCTTAAAAGGTTATCTAGCCCGCTGATTACGAATGCTTCATAAGTTTCAGGATCGATAGACCAGATTAAGCCGGAACTGCTTGCCGCGATTTTGCCAGTTTCTATATTATATTGGAAATCGCCGATATATGCGAAATCTCTTGATGTGAAGAATATGGAATCATCTCCAGTGTTAGGATTTAAAAGTTTAAAGGCAAATGGATCATATGGTCCGATTTTTTCTGCAGGATAGATTATTTCTGTTGGAGATAGCCAATCCATTTTACCGTGAGCTATAACGGAGGTTCTTTTTATATCGGCAGGTTTATCTTTATCATCCAGGTTTAAAGCTAACAATGTAATAACCGGAGCCATTCGTCTGTCCGCGCTGTATGTGCATACTACATTTTTTCCATTTGGAGAAATGGCAGGATTCCTGGAAATTGCATTAGGAATATCGACCAGCCTGTAATAATCTGTTCCGCTCGCAAGAAAGAAATTGCTGCCTGCGCTGACGCCAATACCGGTAGTTCCGACAAATGAGCCTATGAAGACAGCAACAACAAAAGAAATCGTAATTTTTTTGAATAAACTGTCTTTCTCTCTTGATAAAGATTTTTGCATATATGCATAAGTTGTGAAACCAACAAGCGCAAGGAAGATCAATAAACGGATAAAGAAGAGTTTATCATAGGGATTTTTAAGACCGATTTGAATTGTTGTTAAAACTTTTAACGTAAAGAATGCAGCAACTGTTATAACAGTTAACGCTAATTTATAAACCATCTCGTTGCCACGCAGTTTTTCTCTTTCCTGAAGTCTTGGCCCTTTATTGTATTCTTCCCTGGGGAATTGAAAATCTTCCTCTTGTTTTTGCGGTGTCTGTAAAAATGGTTCTGCCTGCTCCTGTTGCTCGTCATCATCCAATGGCATAAGTGTTAGACCAATCGGGGGAATATCCGCATCATCGGGCATTTCAAATTCCCCTGGAGCGACTTCACGCATAGCAAAGCCGTTCCCACTGTTTTCTTGAGGTTTTAATGGTGCATGCGCAGGATTGCCAGCAGAAGGAAATCCAGTACCTGGAGGTGGAGATGATGGTGGTGCCATGTTAAATGCTGGTGGGGCTTGCGGTGGCTGAGCTGGTACGCCGGATGAAGCAAACTGCTGTGGCTGTCTAGGTATAGGCTGAGGTGAAACCGGTTTTATAGGGACAGGCTGAGGATTGATTGGATTCATAGGCTGCCCAGGTGCAGATGGGATAGCTGTCGGCCTTTGTTGCTGGAACGGTGGTTGAGGTTGTATTGGTCTTTGCTGTTGAACCTGTCCGGGTTGACCAGGAGAAACGGGCATTCCTGGATGAGCTTGCGCAGGTTGTTGGTATGGTGGTTGTGAAGGCCTAATTGATTGTGGCGGAACAGGTTGTCCGGGTATTGCCCCGGGTGTTTGCGGCTGCCCAGGATGCGGCTGAGGTGATGCAGGGCGAATAGGGATGGGTTGACCTCCCTGTTGAACAGGTGGCCTGTAGGCCTGTTGCTGTGGAAAACCACCCGGTGGTTGAGGGGTTGCCGGCCTTGGTGCATTCGGAGGAGTTTGAATAGGTAAAGGCTGTGCTGGTGGACGGGGTGTAAATTGAGGGCCTCCCTGGTTATATCCTGGCTGTGGAACAGGTATTGCCGGTTGTGGTGAACCTCCAGGAACTGAGGGATTTAGCGGCCTGCCTTGCCCTGCTGGAGGCGAACCCGGTGCATGAGGACCTGAAGGTGGCTGCTGCGCGAGTCTATTTCTTAAATCACTATCTGAACTGATTACAGTTGTATCAAAACGAGTATCTTTTTGTGGTAAATGTGCCCCACAATAAATGCAATGTGGAGAGTTACCAATTTCCTTTCCGCAACTTGGACAAATCAAAGTTTTTCTCCTACTATAACTTCAAAGTGTTTTTTACATTATAAAATCAGTTTTATGGAATAACAAGAACTCTATATATAAGTAATAAAAGCAATTTTCGGATGATATCCGTATCAAAAAGATATTTTATAGACACCTGTTTGCAACATGGCATGTATTCCAATTAATATCTTTTTACCATCAGGATACCAATACATTTCATGCATTGCTTGAAGCTGCATAATTAATGGCGGGAACAGGCGGACTTTAGATGATGCATCAGGATTCATCAAGACAACAGCTTTCTCATAAAAAGTTATATCCTTTACTTTTATTGTTGGATTATCAGTGATTTCCACAGTCACCGCAATTTTCTCTAAATCGTCCGACATTAAAGGGTAGTAGTAATTATATCCGTCATCGGTAATACGTAGTTCTTTCTTTTCCGTGATATTATATAAAAACACCTGGTTATGCCGAACAGGCTCTTCTTCCTCAGGATTTTTTGAAAGACCTTCCTCTGTATCTACATCCACATCTGAAGGGATAGTCATATTTAATATTTTTGACTCATCAATCGGAATCATGTCTCTGACAAAAAGGATACGATCACCGGTAGAATAAAAACTTGGCATCATTTCTAAATTATTTGGGGTATCGGTTATTTTTACCGCTGTTTCAAAAGGATATAATGATATCCAGAGATCACCTCCCCATACTAATACTATTTTTCTACCGTCTCGTGAAATATCGAAATCCGAAGGTTTATAGTCTTCCAATAAGTTTATTGAATCCTGTGAAGGATTAAAATCCTGGTTCTTTTCATTCGGAATAGTAAGAGTAAAAAGCCCATTCGCAGTTAGATAGATTATTCTGTTTTTATCCAGGAAACGGAATTTAATTATTCTTGGTCCCTCTACAATTGTCTCATAGTCACCATCCGCTAATAACTTTACAATGAAACCGCTTGTTTGGCCGAAAAGATGGATTGCGTAAATCGATTTATTATCAGGCCCAAGTACTGGTCGGTAGAAATTAGCAATCCCTTTAATCGCAAGGAATTCTTCCGTTATCTCTTTTTCAGGAATGATGGGAAATGTAGATCGTGCATCCACTTCAAACCTTGGAGCGATAGGCGCAAGAAAAGTCATAAAGATAATTAACAAAATTTCTACTAATTGGATAGGATGCCAGGTAACCTTTGGTTTCTTGGAATCGGGATTTTTTATACTTACACTGGAAAAATTCAGAGTAAAGAATGTACCCAATCCTATCAATATTGATATTAGGGAAACTGTTGTCACTAAAGGCTGCAGAACTGAATATTCAGTTCCGATACCGAATCGGAGAAAAAATTTTACATTGATAAGCAGCAATGCGAGTACAATTGTCGAAACTGAGATGATTACATTTCTGATTTTAAAGACATTTTCAAAACCTTTGTCTTTATCACCAAAACCGAATCTCCCCTTTGATTTCTGATAGTGTTCTTCCCAATCTGTTTTTAAATCTTTGCGCAGATTTATTATTTCTTCTTCAGTTTCGCCCAGAAATGAAGGGTGAGGTTTTTCCTGAATAAATTCCGCTTTTATAGAAGGCCCCTGGCTGGAAGGTGGAGTCTGGATTTTGTTGTCATTCATAGGAAGCGTTTGTTGTTCGGTAGGGTCTTTCGATTGTCCGGTGAGAGGATGGGGTTCATCCATTGCGGAAAATGGTATAGTAGCGTCTTTATCGAAGATAAATTCGGGGGGTTTGAGGTTATTCGGTACTGATGATGCCCCAGGTGTTTTGCCTGGTGATTCGGATTTGGAAGTATGTTTTTCAATGTTTTTATCGGTAGGACTATTTAAATCACCGGGAACGGATATTGAATGTAGTTTCAACCATTTGCTCACGACAATGCCGCATGCTAGACATTGATCGTTATCAACAGCGATTTTTGAGCATTTAGGACACTTCTCCATTAAAAAACCGTTTATTGTTTTCTTAAAATCAGGATCATACGCCAGGAGTTCGAGGTATTATCGAGTTTCTGGTCCAGATAAAAAGCGCCATAAGAACCGATTAATTCAAACCAGCCGCTTAATTCAATGAGGGCTTTTATCTCCTGGAAAAGAAAAATTCTTATTTTTTCTTTGGTTACAAGGACCTCTGAATTCCCATTGGTATTTACTGTAAGGGTTCCGTTGACCGTGTAAATCTGTTCTATAAAATCAAGTGGTGCATTTTTATAATCCCAGTCCACTTCTACTTCGATATTATCGCGCGTTTCTAGCCATTTATTTGGTGCGGACGTTTTATCTCCAAGTAAATCACGAGGGTGATTGAGCTCCATCAGATATAATCCCCCGTGTTCGAGTGCTTTAGCGGCAGATTCTAAGTGATTGATAACATCTTTATTTGTCGATATGTAATTAAACGATGTCAACATGTTTATCAACATCCCGTATTCTTTCTCTGTTGAAAAGGAACTTAGCTTATCAGTCCAGAGGTTCGATTCTGTTCGTGTCAGATTATAGTTTTTTTCAATAAACTTAATCATTTCCGGGGATTCATCAAAGCCATCCACCTCATAACCTCTTTGTATCATTTCATTGAGATGTCTGCCAGTACCGCAGTTGATATCAAGGATGTTAGTATTATCTGATTTGGAGTAGAGCTCCATAATTGATTCAATAAAATCACACTCTTTACCGATATCCCTGTATTGAAAGGCGATATCGAAGTATAAAGGATTATCGTATATTGACATCATAATCCGACTCACTATTTGAAGTTAACATTTTAACAAAACCGGGCATTGAATCAAACCAAAGATTCTATTTCTGTGGTCTTGTTTATAGATTTATAATGAGCCTGTGCGGTTCGAACGCTTCAGCGTATTGAACATTCATTAAACGGCCGCGGATTTTACCGAGTGATTGAGAGTACTCCGGTAAATTGCATCGGTGATGTTCGGTGGTGTCTTTCAGGCTTTCAAAATTTTTTATAGCTTTATATTTATCATCAATTAAGGATGTAATATCCACGATAACCTGGGGTTTAAAATCAATAGTTGTAATGGTTTCATAATACAAAAAGTTTCGAACCATTCGACTGTTGGATAGCACAATCTCAGCCAGTAGCTTATGTGAATAATCGGTATCTGATGGAGTGTTCACGAAAATTAAATCCGGGGACAGGTCATCAATGATTTTTTTTACCCTTGTATTCAGCTTATTCGCCTTGAGTGAGTCTGTTTCCGGTAACTCTCCCCAATGAATCTTCTTTACGCCCAATAATGATGCAGAATATTCCTGTTCTTTTTTCAGCGAGTCTGAATCGGTGTTATTACATTGATCGGCGATAATCAACATTTCAAGATGATTTCCTTTGAGCTTGTATTTAAATATTGTACCTCCACATCCAAATTCTATATCGCATGGATGTTGACCGATTGCTAGGATTTTCATCATCTTTCTTCCCCCAATATAGATATTATCTATTATAAGCAGAGAAGGTCAAATTCTATTTATCTAGTGTAATTTCGCTAGAACGGTCTTTTGCCAGGTTGGAAAAAGCTTGCGCGTAGATTTCAGCCTTAATTCTTTCGCCTGAAAGGCCATCAGTCATAAAAGCGTTTTCCTGGGAGAATTTTTTCTGCCTGGTCAGGATATCATCATGATATTCAGATAAAATTTTCTGTAGCTCAGGGAGGATTTTATCGTAGGTTTCAATACCTATCGCGATACCGCTATCAACATAAACAGAAAGATGGTTAGGCAGATTAACGACCATTACAGGTTTTCCAATAATTAATGCCTCAAGCGCCGCTAGTGAATTTACGGTTATAAGAAGATCCGATGCCAGAAGAAGTTCGAACAGGTTTTCCTTGTTCGAAACGACTATCACTTTTTTAGCGCCCATTTTATCAGCAATATCTGTATAATATTGAGGTAGCTCCGCCTGGTGAGGTTTGACAATAAGGTGCATCCTGGGTATCTGCTCTATCGCTTCGACTATGGATTCAAAAGCAGTCCCAATTTCCGAGAAACGGCTTGCGATCACGGCGAATTTATCCCTCTCATCAAATCCAAGTTTCTTCTTAGTCGATGAAGAATCAGAATGTTTTTTCATATGGAGCAGGTTATCCATCTTATGTCCGCCGGTAATCTGAAGGGTTTTAGCCGGATAGTTTCCGTATTGAATCAACAGGTTTTTCACGAATCGGTCGTAAAGTAAGAAGCGATCTGTATAAGGATAAGGCTCGCCATATTCACCGTCGATTTCTTCTTTTGTATGCACGTAAGTATAATTATGTGGGAATATCAAGCCATGTTGTATAGCGATCGTTTTAATCCCGTGCAATTTGGCTGCATATGACAGCGCTCTGCCGTATCCACCAGCTTCAGCATAAAGGCAGATAACATCCGGGTTCAATTTATCGAATGCTGTATATGCCTGTTCGATAATTTTAACTCCCCACGGCAGCATTAGTATGAACATTCTTTTGAGTTCAGAGTAATATTCATCAAAAAAATTTACACCATGGTATACGATTGAATCTTCAAGTTCTTTATTTTTAAGAAATTCTTTCCGTTGTCTAAGGATATTCCTGCTGCCTTTCCATATCCGGTACCATGTATCTATATCCAGGAAACATTTTAGCGGAGCATATGGAAGGTTTTCGCCGAAGGGAAGAAAAAATTCCCGGAATTTTGTCCATGCGTTACGTCTGCGGTGTATCGATCTTGGCCCAGCTCCTACAAGTGCGATTGACGAATTCTTTTCAAAAGCTTCATCCCGAAGCTCATCAAGGAGGCGATCCCAGTACATATCAAGCTCATTGCTTTTTCCAGGGTATCCAGCAGGAGCTTTTCTCCAATAGGAACCATGAGAGACCATTACAATTCTTTTTTTATCAAGAGATGGATTAAAATTGCCGTTATAAATATACGGGCTTATTTTCTTTCTACATAATGGCTTTGTGATACCGATAAATAATGTGGTTGTAAAAAGTTTGATGTTATAGAGTATTGCTGAAATGATTGGGGTAGAAGCCCGAAATAGTTCTTTGGTCTCTGCTTTAATCGCTTTGGCTTTTTTACAAGGTATTACTTCAACCGGGATTCCTGCAATCGTAGCGGCTTTGATAATTACAGATACCGGCACCAGCTTATGATTGATCAGGTATATTTTCTCAATAGTCCTATCTTTTTGAAGTGCATGAAATATGTCGATAGCGGTTATAATCCGAAGTAATATTTTTGGATAGTGCATATATAGTTCTGCGAAAAACCAGAGAGACAGGCCTTTGTACTTATATCGGTCTGCGAAAGAATTACCGTCTTTATATTTTAATGTGCCCCATCTCTTGAGCCAATCGATCTGGTTCCATACTGATTTCATCATTCCGTCAAGACCCGCAACCTGTTCGAAATTAAGCGCTTTTTCTTCGGAGAAGTCTCCGTTTATCTTAGGCGTCTCATGAATTACAAGCAGATTTTCATCATTCAGAATCCGGGCAGGTATATCCTCCACCCGGTTTTCTTTAAATAGAAACAGTATAGATTTTTTTTTGTTATCGGAATCGATTTCCATTAATCAGCGTTCCGCATATATTCGATTGTTCTTTTTAAAATCTCTTCAAGGTTGACGCTTGGTTTATAACCTGTCAGCTTGCCAATTTTAGAGATATCGGGAATCCTGCGGTTCATATCCTCGAATCCGCTCGAATATGCTTTTTCATAAGGAATGAATTCAATCTTTGATTTACTGCCAGTCATTTTTATGATTTTTTCCGCAAGATCTTTTATTGTAATTTCTTCCGTACTTCCGATGTTATAAACCTGCCCGAATGCTTCTTTGAGTTCAGAGACATCAGCGATAGCTGTTACCACATCACCAACGTATGTGAAACAACGGCTTTGATTTCCGTCTCCATAAACGGTTAGAGACTCATTATTCAGAGCTTGCTTGATAAAGCGGGGGATAACCATTCCATATCTGCCGGTTTGCCGCGGGCCGACCGTATTAAACAACCTTGTGATGGCAACAGGCAACTTCTTCTCGTAATAATACGCCAGACCCAGGAATTCATCAATAGCTTTCGACACTGCATAGCTCCACCTCGAACGTATCGTTGGGCCGAAGAGCATATCGCCGTTTTCAGTAAATGGGATTTGGGAGCTTTTCCCGTAAATCTCTGATGTGGAAGCAATTACGACCTTTTTCTGTTTTTTCTCAGCGAGCTCCAATACGACCTCTGTTCCCTTGATATTCGTTTCAATTGTTTTTACAGGTTGGTCGACTATAAGCTGGACGCCGACAGCTGCAGCCAGATGAAAAATAACCGATGATCTGTCAACGAGCTCAGCCATTAGGTTTTTATTCATAATGGTATCGATAATGTAGTTAAACTTATTATTGCTTTTTAAGGCATCTATATTTTCAATTCGCCCGGTTGATAAATCATCGATTACCCAGACGTGATAATTTCTTTTTAATAATTCTTCAGCGAGGTAGGAACCAATAAATCCCGCCCCACCGGTTATAAGTGCTTTCATTTATTACTCCTGGTTTCAGCCTGAAATGATATTGTAATTTCTTATATTTAGCAATTGTAATTCGCGGATTAAGATACTGTATGCCCCAGGGACTTGTATTTGCGTTTTTTCCGGTGAAGCGATAAACTACGGGAAAATATAATGGAGGTTGTTATGAAAGGTGTTGTTCTTGCCGGTGGGCTGGGCTCTCGGTTGGCTCCTCTTACAAATATAACCAATAAGCATTTATTACCGGTCTATAATAAACCGATGATTTATTATCCTATACAAACCCTTGTCAACGCTGGTATTCAGGATGTGATAATAGTGACAGGAGGCAATAGCTCCGGTGATTTCCTGCGCCTTCTGAAGAATGGAAAAGAATTCGGGCTTCGCCGGTTGAATTACGCATACCAGGAGGGCGAAGGCGGAATCGCGGATGCGCTTAGTTATGCCGAGGACTTCTGTGAAGGCGAATCGATGTGCGTTGTCCTGGGGGATAATATAATCGAGAACAACATCGTTGAATTTGCCAATTCTTTCAGGAAAAACCCGGAAGGTTCACGTATTCTGCTCAAGGAAGTACCTGATCCTGAACGGTTTGGCGTTCCTGTTTTTGATGGGGATAATATAATAAAGATTGAAGAGAAACCGAAAGAGCCGAAATCAAAATACGCTGTTATCGGTATTTATATATTTGATCATACTGTATTCGATAAAATCGGGAAATTGTCTCCATCACAGAGGGGAGAACTGGAAGTTACCGACCTGAACAACATGTATTTAAAGGATGGAAAACTGAACTGGTCGATTCTTGATGGTTGGTGGACAGATGCCGGGACATTCGATTCCCTTCAGCGGGCTTCCAGCTTAGTAGCGGAGACAGGAGCGAATAAATTATGAAGCTAATCGATGGCGTTGAGCAGAAAAAACTGAAAGTTATCCCGGATGAAAGGGGACGTTTGATGGAAGTTCTCCGTTCCGACTGGGATATATTTGGCAAGTTCGGCCAGGCATATATTACTACTGCATACCCTGGTGTAGTCAAGGCATGGCATTATCATAAGAGTCAGACCGATCATATGGCGGTTGTACACGGGATGATGAAGGTTGTCTTATACGACAGCAGGGAAGGCTCTCCTACAAAAGGCCTCGTAAATGAATTTATAATCGGGGTTCATAATCCCACCCTGTTGAAAATCCCAAAGATGGTTTACCATGGATTCAAATGTATCAGCGAGGAAGAGGCGATTGTAATAAATATCCCGGATGGGCTTTATAATTATGAAGATCCTGATGAATTCCGAATAGACCCGCATGAGAACGATATACCATATTCCTGGGAAAGGAAGGATGGGTAAAAAAGCCGCTATTTTTGGTTCTGCAGGGATGCTTGGCAGGGATCTCGTTACCTGCTTTACTGAAAATAATTGGGATGTTGCCGGATTCGATGTCGGAGAGGTGGACATTACTGATGCCGTTGCTTGCCTGAATACAGTCAGCAGCTTATCGCCTGATATTGTTATCAATGCTGCCGCTTTTACAGATGTTGACAGAGCCGAGAAAGAAAAAGATGCAGCCTTTGCCGTGAATGCAACAGGTGCACATAATCTGTCAATTGCCGCAGAAAAGGCCGGATGCAAAATTATATATTATTCAACCGATTATATTTTTGATGGTAGAAAAACCGATGCTTATACGGAAGAGGATAAACCGAACACCCTTTCGTCTTACGGGGCATCGAAACTAAAAGGTGAAGAATTAACGATTGCCGGCAATCCGAACCACCTGATTATTAGAACCTCCTGGCTTTATGGAAAACATGGTAAGAATTTTATCCGTTCTATCATCAATGCTGCTTCCCAGAAGAACGAACTGGAAGTTGTAAACGACCAGAGGGGAGCTCCCACCTATACTGTTGATCTTGCAGAAGCGGCGTTGAACCTTGTACAAAAGGATGCCCGCGGTATCTGTAATTTTGCAAACGGTGGAGCTACCACCTGGTATGATTTTGCGAAAATTATTCTCGACCGGCTGAATATAACAGAAGTAGAAGTGAAACCGATCACAACCGCTCAATTAAAAAGACCTGCGAGAAGGCCGGCAAACTCACTTCTCTCACTTGAGAAATATAAAAAGCTTACAGGAGAGACTCCACCCGAATTTACGGATGCCCTCGAAAGATATTTTAAATCTGTACTTTTCGAGATGAGTATTTAAATTACATTCAGCTGTTTTAATAATGTAAGAATTCCAAGTAATGCCATCACTATCCCGATAGACCTTGAATGTGATTTTTTAGGCAGATCAGCCACTGTCCACACAGCCAATGGAATGGAGCAGAGAGCCCCGATTGTCACGGGGATTATCAATGATAAAACCGGCATGCCTTTAATAATGGAATAGATAATAATCGCAAAAAAGGTAAAAGCTCCTTCTGTCAGGGATGTAATTGCGACAGCGCTTTTCGCCGGAATTTTCATCTCAACCTGGGCTCCGGTGAGTAGCGGCCCAAAGCCACTTCCGGATACACCTTTATTGAATCCGGCTACTATACCGAGAAGTTTTAATTTTGTTGTATTATATTTACCGAACAGGTTCATGCTGAGCGCGGTTGTGAAACCGATGATGATGTAAATGATCCCAATATATATAGCGAAACCCTTAACGTTTAAACGGCTGCTTAATATGAGTCCCAGTATACTGCCCAGTATCGATGTGATAAAAAGGAGTTTCAATACCTCTCTCGCTCTAGTTTCCGGTTTAAAGTCGACGTTTCCTGCTTTCTGATGTCCCCATCCTGCGGCGATGCCTGTAATGAATTCCGCGAAAAGGATTGCCGAGAGGATTTCAACAGGGCTGAAACCGGATACCAGTAACATGGGGAACATGATTATCCCGAATCCCATGCCGAGAGCGGAATCGATATACTCCGCGAAAAAAGCGATACCGCCAAGCCAGAGAAAAACAATACCTCTATCTTTTAAAGCGTTCACAAAGCTGAAATCTTCCCTGAAGAAAAAAATCAGAAGTATAAAAACAGCGGTTACAATTAATAATAACCAAGTCTTGCTCATATTCATGCTTTTATCGCTCATTAAACCATGTTCCTTTTTGATAAATATGCGTTTTGACTGAAGTATTGTCAAATAAAAAACAGGGAAAGATTTGACACATCCGGTTATCCATACACCTTTTTAAAGAACAAGTTTTCTGATACAATAAGATTAATCGTAGTTTTGAAGGAATAAACTGACAATTCAAAAGTAAAGCAATTTAACGGAGGTTAATATAATGACTAAAAAATTCATTATCTTTTCATTAGCTTTATTACTGCTTGCTCCCACTGTGATTTTATCTGCGGGTAAAGTAAGAGTTGCCGTAATGGAGTTTGAAAACAACGCTGCATCACAATGGTCATCCTATGGTTTAGGCAAAGCAGCTCAGGATGCTCTTGTAACTGCCCTGGTCGAATCCGGTAACTTCTCGGTTATAGAACGCCAGAAAATTGATATGCTCCTCGCTGAGCAGGGATTCGGTGAAAGTGGAAGAGTTACACCTCAGTCAGCGGCAAAGATCGGTAAACTTCTTGGAGTACAGATTATTATAACCGGCTCGGTTACACAGTTCGGTAGAGAAGAAACCGGCGGCGGCATTGCAGGACTGGTTGGTGGTAAAGTTGTCGAATGGAGTGGTGCGCTGGATGCCAGGATGATAAATGTAGATACCGGTGAGATAATGGATGTCGCTAAAGGTGAAGGCACTATAACTGAAGGCGGCGCGAGGATAAAGGGAGTTCATCTCGCAACAAGCGGCGGCTACAACGAACGCGCGGGCGAAGTAATGCTCGAAGCGGTTGAGGATATAGTCGAGCAGTTCTCCGAGAAAGTGGAAAACCTGAAAGAGACGATGGGTTCATCCGCAAAAGTAGCTCTTGTTAAAGATGGTAAGGTATATCTGAATGTCGGTTCCAATTATGGAGTAGAGGTAGGCGATATCTTTGTTATCCTCTCAGAAGGGGAAGCGATTATCGATCCTGATACAGGGCTGGAGCTTGACCGCGAAACATCAGTTACCGGCAGACTTGAAGTTATGGAAGTAAAAGCTAAAGTATCTATCTGCCGCATTGTAAACGGCAACGCAAATAAAGGTGATCTTGCCAAGAAGAAATAGATAGAGATAATCTGATTTCACAGAATTTTTTCGCGAATCAGTTTTTCATCCTTAAAAGCTCTTCTTGCTTATAAAAGAAGAACTTTTAAGGATTTTTGTTATTTATCTAATCTATTGATATTAATACAGATATCAATTCAATTTGGCTTTTAGGATAATTATATCTTTCAGCTGTTCAACCGGCAGCAGCTTTCGGTCCTGTCCCATGCTGTAGATCTGTGAATTTGCAATAAAGTAAAAGCAATCATCCACAATTGTTCCTGTCGTGGGTAAAATGAAGTTCGGGTTTTCTTTCTCGATTATTTCTAATTTGATCGCTGTTTCTCCGGTTTTATTCAAATGGATACGGACTACTCGGTTGAGGCTGTTTTGAATACAGATCAGGCTGTCTTTGTAGAAATACATTCCATCAATACCTGTTGCAGTGATTTCAGATGGATTTGAGATAAGTTTGTATTCCTTTGTTTGGAGGTTAATGCGGTAAATTCCTATTCCTGTTGCAGCCAGGAATATATTCTTCTCTATATCATCAATTGCGATTCCGTTCGGGATAATAAATTCATCAGCTTTA
>JAFGBY010000104.1 GCA_016932915.1 Acidobacteriota bacterium
CGCTCGAATATCGGATATACGAGTTTTCACAAGCGGCTTTCCAGGCTTTCTTTGCTGAAGATTCTCAGGGTTTCTGAGGAGAGGGTCGGCAATATGCCGGCGGAGGTTTCTCTTGGGGAGAAGGTCGGGGAGGTTTTGGGGGTTTTGTGATGAGTTACAAAAGATATTGATTAATTAAGATCAATTGAGTTTTAATGGATCTCTCCGAGCTCAAAAAAATCAATTCGATAATTGAACATGACAAGGCAGATGCTACATATAAATACGCACTCTTACGAGGCGTAATTGAAATTTGCCAGAGAAACAGGACGCTCGGAGAAAACCAGGACGATAATGTTATCTTTCCTCTTGGAATCCTGGTTGAAAAATGGATTCTCTATTATTATCCGCTGATTGAAAACAGCACATTCATTCCACAAAAGAAAGGGGAGCCGGATGGAAAGCATGCTCTTATTTTCAGACCGGTATTTGAAAGACTGGTTCAATATTACAAAAACAAAGGTGGGTTTTCTGCATTCTATCGGGATTATACTGCCGGCAATATCCCAGAAGAGATTGAAGATACATTCCTTGGACTTGCAAAGGAGATTCGGAATACAATTGTGAACATGCCCATGAGGTATCTTGGGAAATCATACAGCAGTGAAGATTATTCTGTGTTTTCCCCGGAAAGGCCACTTCCGGCAATCAAAATAGATCATATTAGAGATAGGAGCAAATTTGTCCGTTCAGGTGGATTTTTTTCAATATCATCAGATTTATCTACGATATTTGAGTACTTTGGAACCTTTATCTCAGGGGAAGAAGGAATCCTGAAGAAGTGGGCCGAATTTTCAAAGAGCCAGGACAAAAGCGGTCTTGTCAGTGAGTCGTTTGTTCTTGAAGTTTTGAACACGATTCCGGAGACTGAACGATCTGTTCTGGACGCAAGGAAGATCTATGATTCAATGTTCACCACAGGAGAGAATCCTGAATGCGTCTGGTCAGGGAGAATTATTTCCAGCCCTGCACAGATGGCCGTGGATCATATGATCCCTTTTGCAGTGTGGAAGAACAACGATCTCTGGAACCTTCTCCCCTCTCTTGCATCGGTTAATTCCAAAAAAAGCGATAAGATTCCATCTCCATCACTGATTGAAAAACAATCTGATTCAATAACAGGATACTGGGAAATCCTGTATGAAAATTTCCCAAATCGTTTTGAAAAGGAGATCGATGTTTCATTATCGGGATTTTCCCGTTCCGGCTGGCAGGACGATGCAATCTGTGTCCTAGCAGATACCTGTGATTATCTGATTAATATTCGGGGATTTGAAGGGTGGGATGTTTGATGTGCCACAGTTTTTGATTTTTTTCTTAGGTTTGATAAATATTTAATGAAACTAATTAATTACAACCAATTTTCAATAATACTGCCTGATATAGTCATACGCCTTATCAAACAGGTCCTGATCATTTTGAAGCTGATATTTCCGGAGTTCACCACGAAGTGCCTTTTTAATCTCTCTTTCTCCGGGATTGCTCTGCTGCCAGCCGTCAAATCTGACAACTCTTACAACCGAGTCGATGTCATTTACTATTCTTTCGATAATTACGGGTGTTTTGTCCGTTTTAGCATTTTCAAACAATTCTGTTAATGCCGCTTTGGCTTTCTTCTGTTCATCTTCGGGCTCGACTTCCTTTTCGGCCCTAACGACATCCTTTGCAATCTGAATTAATGCCTTTAAAAATTCAAGGCTGTCAATGAAGCCATGTTCATACCTCTCTTTAATTTCCTCAAGCTTCTCTCCGAGAGCGATAAAAACGGGATTTGAGGCATGTTTTCTCAGCCTTTTTATAATTTTAATTTCGAGTCTTTTTATCTTCTTTTCATCTCTTGTCTTCAGGAGATCGCTGATCGTGTTTTCATCGATTATTATCTCATCAAAATCGTCACTTATACCAGTTACATGAACATTTTCATTTATGAGCTCTATCGTCTTGGCACCGAGCTTCTGCCAGAGAAGTGCTCCTGCCATACTGACAGGTTTTACGGATTCATACACCTGGGTGAGCCACCTGTAATCTTCTTTGTACGGGTTGAGGAATGTATCCGGAGATACCGCCTCCCAGAGTTTTGACAGATTCTGATAATCAGCCGCAAAAGCATCTTTTTTCTCATTGTCAGGGATGCATTCCTGTGCTGCAATAAGTCCTTCCCAACCGCTTATATTCCTGTCAACGTCTTTGAAATATTCAAGACACTTTTCAATTGCCGATGGGATTGCTGATTTTAGTGATTCGATATTCGTTACAATATTTCTCATCAGTTTTTCGTCGAAAGCAAGGGCCCTTGCAACTTCATCAAATACACCGATGTAATCAACCACAAGTCCGAATGATTTTTGCGTGTATGGGCGGTTTATTCTGCATATCGCCTGGAGCAGTGTATGATTTTTCATCAGTTTATCCAGGTACATCGTCTGGAGAATTGGTGCGTCGAATCCGGTCAGGAGTTTTGATGTGACAATTAGTATCTGCAGCGGGTCAAGGGGATCGCGGAACCTGTCAAGAAGTTTTTCTTCGTCATCCTTACTCCGGTCCCATCTGTTCTTCCATTCCTGTGGGTCTCCCCTGGATAATGTCATAACAATATCGGATGCTTCTTCAGGCAGCACCTTATCAAGAGCTTCCTTGTAGCGGACGCAGGATTCCCTGTCATAGCATACGACCATCGCCTTAAATCCGTTGGGTTCCACATGCTGTTTGTAGTGTGAAACGATATCTTCAGAGATTTTATCAATTCTTTCCTGGTTATGGAAGAAGTTGATTCTTTTTGCAGCTCTTTTTATCAG
>JAFGBY010000105.1 GCA_016932915.1 Acidobacteriota bacterium
AGGGTGAAATTTCCTGCTTTGACATCTTTATAATATTTTTCGGTGAGTACGCCTTCATCATCAATATAATCATTTCTTATCAGGCTATTATGGATCTTTCTTGCAAGTGAAGGATCAATAACCTGCTCAATCCCTGTATCATTCGTTACTACCCTGCTTTCAAATAATTTGGCATCGACTACTCTCGGCCTGTCTGCAACGGCTTCCGCCATCTCGCTTTGTAGACCTCGGGCAAAATTATCATAGCTCTCGTTTGCAATTACGGTTAAAAGATTGATGTTATGAACATCGCCGCCCAGAATATTTGTATCCATTCTCTCGCCATTTTGGTTTACACAAAGTCGAAGACCACGACCGACTTCCTGCCTCTTACGGATATCCGAACTGCTTGTTTTTAGTGTGCAGATCTGGAATACATTCGGGTTGTCCCATCCTTCTTTGAGTGCAGAGTGTGAAAAGATGAACCGTACCGGTTCATGGAAGTCGAGCAACTGCTCCTTATTTTTCATGATGAGGTCGTAGGCATCTACGTCATCGGAGACCTCTTCTTTTCCCTTCGCTATACTGTTGACGTACTTCCCTTTTTTATCAATGGAGAAGTACCCTTGGTGTGTCTTCTCCGCTTTTATTTCCTTTAAATATCGGAGATAAGAATCTTCTCCAAATGAGAGTTTGAGGTTTTCTATTTCAGAGGTGTACTCCTCTTCGAAGATATCAGCATATTCCCCATTAGCAGGCTCGCCGGCATCATTATATAAGCGGTATTTGGCAACTTCGTCGATGAAAAAGAGAGATAACACCTTTATTCCTTTGTGAAAAAGGGCACGTTCACGTTCAAGATGAGACTTAATCGTTTCACGAATCTGCAGCCGGCGAATCTGTTCTTCATCTGTAAGTCCATAAACTTCACCGGTAGTAATGGTAATTCCGTTGGTGAAAGAGACAGTATTAGTTATCCCATTAATCTCCGAAACCGTATATCCTTTATACTGGTTTAAATCACCGGAGTGTTCAAAGAGATTGTAGCCTTCAGACACTTTGCGGGTGACTTTTCTCAGCCCGTCTTTTCCCCTAACTTGAAATTCAAGAGTTGCAGTTGGGTCCGATGATGTCGAAAAATTGAGTCCTTCAAGGTAGAGATAGCCCTCCGTTCCGGTGGAACCAGTAACCGATATCCCTTTTACTGCAATTTTTTTTACAAGTCTTTTATTGTAGGCTTCTAGTGCATCGAGGCGGTAGATAAGATTGTAGGTTTCATTTTTTCTGAGGGTTGCAGAATAGCGGAGAGTGATTAAAGGATTAAACTCCTTTAATTTCTCTTTTGTCACCACACCTTCAACAGACTGGGGTTCATCGATTATCAGTATTGGGTTTGTTTGTGCGATGACATCGATTGGGCTGCGGCTCCTGAATGAATCGAGTTTCATGTAAATGCGTCGTGAATCTTTACCCCGTGCATTGAATGCCTGTGAGTTGATAATTATTACATTGATCCCACTGTCGTTCGCAAACTGGTCTATCCTATGAAGCTGTTTTGAGTTGTAGATGAAATAGCGGACCTTCTTTCCATATTCTTCCGTAAAGTGATCTTCTGTCAGTTGAAATGATTTGTAGACACCTTCGCGGATTGCAAGCGAAGGGACGACAACGATGAACTTTGTAAAACCGAAGCGTTTGTTAAGTTCATACATTGTCTTGATATAGGTGTAAGTCTTACCGACACCTGTCTCCATTTCTATCGAGAGATTGTAATGCCCTGCAAGATAATTTGAAGGCTCTATTTGTGAATTCCGCTGGATATTTATTAGGTTGTTCAGGAGGTCACTATCGATTATTCGAATTCTGCTGTTTTTGAAGCCGGTGAAATCGAAGTATTCCTCATCAACAAGACCTTCGTCACCGAATTTTATCTGCCGGTCTTTTTTTTCAGAAAGCCCCTTGTCAATACGGTATGTGGGAGTGATTTTCGGTTGACCGGAGAAGACGTCACATACCGCCTGTGCGGCATCAGCCTGGAACTTTTGGTGTTTGAATTGCAGTTTCATTCGGAAAACCTGCCTTTCAGATTACTCTTATATTTGCGTCCGGAGCAATCGTTTTAAAGACGCCTTCTATGTTGAGCTTCCCGGGGCTGCTTTTAAAGGACCCATCCCTGAATACTGCTCGAAGCGGTTTTTTCTCTGCAATTTTTCTCATGACGTTTTCAGGGACGTTTGAGTCAAAGCAAGCGATGAGAGCATTTTTATCTATAATATGAATGTGAAAACCGTTAAACTCTTCAATCTCATGCTGAAGGTCTAATGGTAGCCCCCAGTCGATTAATATCTGATAGAGCAGGTCGATGTCGGTTCTCTCTTCTTTGACATTATCTACCAGTCCCTCGATTGTTTCTTGAGAATATTCTGCGGCTGAATAATAGACATCCTTCATGTTGGTATCATCAATCGTGAAGTTCCTGAAACCAATGTCAGGAATGGATTTTTTACCGTCTTCGATCTTTGCCTTTCTGTTCGTTCCTTCATTCTCCTTTTTAATCTGCTCTCCAGCGCGGCGAATTCGCTCTCTGCCAATTTCAGATATATTTTTAAATCCAGCCTTGTAGACATCACTCTTCTCATCACAAGGCTCAGGCAATTGCACCATGATAAACCTGCGATTATCGCCATCCTCAGCATTTTTTTTCATTACTGCATGGGCCGTTGTGCACGATCCAGCGAAGAAATCGAGGATAATGCTATTATTGTTTGAATTCGATAATTCAATCAATCTTAAAATTAAATCTATAGATTTAGGAGTATCAAATACTTTTTCCGAAAATAGCCTTAATAATTGATTATTTCCATTAGGTTTTAGATCCAACCAAAGGTCACTTGCGAGTTTTCCTTCAGCAGGTCTTATATAATGCTCTGGTTTATTATTTTTGGATAACCGTAACAAATCGATTTTAGTATTCAAAAATTTTTCTTTATTTTTAACCCATTCATCAATCTCTTTAATATCAGGTTTTTCTCCTAATTCTTCGCATAATTCATTCCAGTTTTTAATTGCAGCTTGACTTCTTTCTTCACTCCATCTCCATTGGCCTCTTTCTGGTTTAATCCCAAAAATTTCATATCTCATAGTTGGTCGATCCGTACCCCTCCAATGATTATTCCATGAACCTGTTGATTCCGAATCATCCAACTCTGTATTAACATAATATTTTTTAAATCTATAATCTTGGTTTTTCGAATAAAAAAGAATATATTCGTGTCCTCGATTTAAAGCATCGATATCTTCAAATTGGGCCTGTACGTTTTTAATACCCCGTCTAATGACGATTATATTCTTAAAGCATTCCTCGCTAAATATCTCATTCATTATTCCAATAAGACTGTTAATCTCTTCTTTACCAATCGATACAAAGATGACCCCATCTTCTCTCAGAAGATTGTATGCCAGTTTAAGTCGGGAATAAAGCATCGAACACCAGTCTGAGTGATAACGACCCCTATCCTTGCTGTTCTTAATCAGACGGCTGCCAGTTTCGTCCACCTCACCAGATTTTTCATCATACTCGTCTTCATCCATTACAAAACTATCATTATAAATGAAGTCATTCCCGGTGTTATATGGCGGATCAATGTAGATCATCTTTATTGAATTGAGATAGCTCTCCTGGAGCAGTTTCAGGGCTTCGAGGTTGTCACCCTCGATATAGATATTTTTGGTATTTTCCCAGTCTTCACTCTCTTCCATGCAGGGCCGCAGGGTCTTTTGAATCGGGCGGTTCGCCTCTAAGATCGATTTCTTTTTGCCAACCCAAGAAAACTCGTAACGCTCCTCTCTTCCTTCAATATAATAGCCGGATAATTCCTGCTTAAGGAGATCAAAATCAATCCCCTTTCGTATTTTTCCATCCTCGTCTTCGATTTCAGTAATGACACCTGGAAAGAGTCCAGCTATCTTATCGATATTCTCAAGGGTTATATCCAAAGATTCCATTTTCAGTTTTTCGGGCCCTGATTTACTCATGAGATTCACCACAATAGTTTAGATGCTTTCAATTTTTCCCATCTGGAGTATTTTCTGACGTCATATTTTCAAGTTTTCTTCTCGCCTCTTTCAATTCATGATTCAGGATAACCTGTACATTGAACTGCTTCTCACTCTTCATCTTTTTTTCAAGTGCATCACAAAATGCATTTTGTTTCTCGATTTCCTTCTGGAGGGCAATGGTATCCTTCAGGTCCTTCAGCTGAGGCCTCTCTTCGGGAATGTATTGCCTTAAGAGATTTTCATAGATTCTGTCAAGATTGAGACCGTTAAGTTCAATGGTCAGACCATCGGATGAGGCCCATTCCGAAAAGTAATATCGCTCCACCCGGTATTTATCATCCTTCTTTTTAATTTTCTCCTTATAACCAATCCCAATCTGGGCCATAACCTTGAATGTCAGGACGAATATGATATGATAGGGAATTCCCCGGTCAATAATCTCAAGTATATTTTTACTTATCCCTTTCTGGTGAAGCCGAATCTCGATGACCTCAATCTCGGTAACTTCTTCTCCAGGAGAGATGCTGATCGTATCAGGAGAAATTTTATTCTGCCAGATTATTGTCTCAATCTCATCTACAAACTGCTGTTTGACCTTATTCGGGAGATTCAGGTTCTGGTAAAATTTTGTCTTGGGGATTTTTTTACCGTATTTTGTACTCTTCGGCAGGTTCAACATACAAGGTTCCCATTTCTCCTTACTTTACTATCAGGAAGCAGATGAGTTCAAAATCATCAATGCCAGATATTTTTGTTTGTAACGCGGATGTTCCACCAGGTTTAAAGAGGCTGTCGATATCACACGTATCATTCACATCGATAATCGAGGAAATGGCATTCTCAAGAAGTGCTGAATATTTCCCCATTTTCCGGCCATCTTTTGTTTCATGGTTAAAATCTCTGCAGAGAAGTTTATCCGGTTCGGCTGCGTCTTTGGAGATATATCGAATCATATCAAGGGTTTTCTTGGGCGAGAGATGATTGAAAAATGCCTCCCCGTCATCATTCACATAGACGATATAGAATGGATGAAGAAGATTGGAATTGTTGATATTAACTTCGTTTTTGATATTTTTCAGGATAAAAATTACACCGGGCGGAATGTCATGCCCAACCCCCCGGACGACCGCATGCATCCCGAAGGGGGTCCTCTCCAAATCGGGATTCTCTTTAATATAATTCAAAAGATCGATCCGGAATTCATTCAGGCCAAGATCCATGATTGAGATCCCCCCGGTCATATCCTCAATATCCACGACCTCATTCTGGAGCCGCTCAAGTTGTTTTTTCCTGTACTCAAGATCTCCTTTCTCCTCATTGATGGGATTATCATCACCGGTTGAGGTCATTACCGAAATTCTCATTCGGCTCTCGACCCGTGCCTTCAGATTGATATAATCATCAAGAGATATATCCGGCCAGAAGTTAACCAGCTGGATAACATCGTTTTTACTCCCGATACGATCAATACGGCCAAACCTCTGGATAATGCGGACGGGGTTCCAGTGAATATCATAATTAATCAGATAGTCACAGTCCTGGAGGTTCTGACCCTCGGATATACAATCCGTTGCAATCAGGATATCAATATCAGCCTGCTCCTTCGTGGAAAGGAGATGTCTCTCCTTTGATATCGGTGAGAAGCAGGTGAGAACAAGATTGAAGTCTGATTTAAGGCCCTGCACGGTTGTTCTCCCATTAACAGAACCGGTTATCATTGCAGTATCAAGATTGAATTCTTTTTTAACCATTTTGCTTACATGGTCATAGAGATATTCGACAGTATCAGCAAATGCTGAAAAAATCAGGATCTTTTTGTTTCTGTCATTAATCGGGTTATTTATCTTTCTTCGGACTTCGTGACACAGCACGCCTAATTTCTCATCTGACTCTGGGGTAATGACCGACACAGAATCCAGGAGCCCCTCCAGTACCTTCTTATCATCTTTCAGATCGTCAAGCCAGCTCTTGTAATCCATATCACGGAATTCAATTCTGATCTTCCCTGTCGTGAGAAATAGATCCCTGTTCTGATCGTCAAGATCAAAATCATCCGAAATTGTTCTGTTCGTAAATTCAACAGACCCTTTCTTCTTAAACTCCTCGATCTGATCGATAGTCTGATTGATGTTTTCAAGAATCCTCCCGACTGTGAGCCTGAATGCATAAACCGAACTTTCAAGCCGTTTCAGGAGGTTCGTCATCATCAGTTGGCGAAGGCTGTTCTCACGATCTCTCTGTTTGAAAGAGGTGTGCCGGACCTTGGTATCGTATTTTTCATCATATTTGGAAATTTTGCTCTCGTGAATAAAAACCGAAGGTGTATAAATGCTGAGGTTTAAAAGTGACAATTTCTTATAGATTTCATCATAATCGGGTGCTCCTTTTATTTTCGTCAAAGGACACTGGATAGATAGTGGTTTGTTTCTTTCCGGGAATTTCCCAATTTCCGCCGTGTTATAATATCGTTCAATATGCTTTCTTGATCGGGCAATAGTAACCTGGTCTAATACTTCAAAAAATTCATAATCCAACATTCCGAGAAGATGTTCAGTTGTTCGCTCATCAGATTCGGACTTGCTCCAGGTATTGAACGCAAGTTGTGCCATCCGGAAAATATCTTCGATACTTTGTTTGGTTTTCAGTTTTGCATTGATTTGATCTGTGTTTCCTTCATATGCAAGTGCCAGCTGGTTCTTCAGGTCTGAGAACCTGTTGTTGACCGGTGTTGCTGATAGCATTAGGACTTTGGTCTTAACCCCTTTCCTGATTACCTGGTTCATCAGGCGTTCGTACCTGTTCTCTTTCCCCCCATCCTTTTCGTAATCATCTAATCCATCGCTGATATCCCCGCCGTTACGGAAGTTATGCGATTCGTCAATTACAACGAGATCGTAATTGCTCCAGTTTATTCTGTCAAGGGGGATCCCGTTTGAATACCCGCGGGTCCGAGAAAGGTCAGTATGATAAAGAACATCGTATCTGAGCCGATCTTTCGCGATCGGGTTATTGAGGAGATTCATTTTGAAGGTATTCCAATTGTCCGAGAGTTTTTTCGGGCATAATACCAAGATAGATTTGTTACGGTTTTCATAATATTTGATTACCGCAAGCGCTGTGTAGGTTTTACCAAGCCCTACACTGTCGGCAAGGATGCAGCCATTATAGGTTTCAAGTTTGTTGATAATCGACAGTGCTGCATCTTTCTGAAACTCATAAAGTTTGTTCCAGATCTGACTGTCCTTAAACCCCGTCGCCTCGTTAGGAAGAACATCCTCCGATATATCATCAAGAAATTCATTGAAAATGTTGTAAAGAATAACAAAATAGATGAATCTGGCAGAATTTTCTTTATAGACGGTTGAAATATTTTCAATCACTTCATCCGTTACATTCTGCATTCTGGCATTGTCATTCCAGATCTCATTGAAGATTTTAATGTACTCTTTGCTGAAAGGTGCCTCCAGCCGATTGACAATATTGTATGCGTTATTTCCTCTCTCACAGCCGATATCAACTGTAGTAAAGCCGGTTATTGGCAAATAGGTGTAGGATTCCTTATCATTTTCAACATTGACAAATCCCCCCATGTTTTCATTTGTGATGTTAGATTTGAATGTCACTTTTTGCCTGACCCAATCTGCACATTCTTTTGCAATTGCTTTCTGGGTTAACTCGTTCCTGAGTTTTATCTCATATTCCGTGCCGTAAAGGCTCTTCTCCCGCTGTATCTGAGGAATATAAAATTCTCGTCTCTCCTTTTTTGCTTTCTCATGTAAGAACGTCGGGGACGTGAAGATAAAACGCAATTCGGAAATTTCTGACAATTGATCCTTCAATTCCTGAAAAGCGAATATGGAAAAATACGAGGCTGCTATTGCAACCTTAGAATTTTTTTTGATTATGACAGTAAGATCGTCTTTAAGGGTTTCATTAATATTATCTAATATTTTCAATTTCCCCCCCCGCATCCTTTTATTATTGATAATTTTTTTATAATTAAATATAATTATTACACAATCATCTAAAATAATAATTCAAGAGATTCTCTTAAAATCCGTCCCACTTCTTTTAACTATAAGAAATTTATGCCGATGGGGCGAGACCAGGTGGACCGGAATACACGATACCGGTCGGGCATGCTCTCTTCGGTTCGCATCTCCTCCCTGACTTTTTTCAAGTAGTATATTGATACAAAGACGCTCCCGGACCCGGCCGGCAGCTGCTTCCCTCCCGCTCCTCACAGACTGCTGATGCAGACTGTTCGTCGCTGTGTACCTAATTCCGAAGACGCTCAATGACTCGCTCCCGCACGACAGGTCCCTGATGTGCCCTGTAACCGGCGGTCACTCGGGCCGCTGGGCCACGAATCACCTTCCGTCCTCTCGTCACGCCGGGGGATGGGCAAGCATCCCCCTCTCTCCTCGTCCTGACGGCCCGGACTCCTCCCGCTTAGCGGGCAGTGAGCGGGATGGAGGCCTGTCGGCCAGGATGACAGCACCCAACCAGCGAGGAGGTCCCCGGCTGGCGGGACGCATCAGCGGACCGACCCGAGGG
>JAFGBY010000106.1 GCA_016932915.1 Acidobacteriota bacterium
CGCTGATTATTTTTTCAAATTTAATCTTCAGGTCTTCGAATAATCCTTCACTTAAGCTCTCAGAGAGTACATCGGAAATTATCTCGATTATCTCCCCGCGAGATTTAGTCTTCATTATTGTATCTGCTACAGATTCAAAATTCGTATATACCTGGTTCCTGATAGTATTTAATATAACTTCTTGTTC
Organism: Acidobacteriota bacterium; assembly: GCA_016932915.1. Taxonomy (GTDB): domain Bacteria; phylum Acidobacteriota; class DATKUA01; order JAFGBY01; family JAFGBY01; genus JAFGBY01. Next base: position 188 of record JAFGBY010000106.1, read on the forward strand.
AGTGCTGAATTCTCTCTTAAATTCTCCTGGTTCTATAGGGGGCATGGAACCGGTAACAGTTCTTTTTGCTTCAATTTTTTTCAAAACTTCAGGGATCAACGAGAGTAGAGCTTCCGGGGAAAACGGTTTTGTAAGGTAGTCTATTGCTCCCATTATATTGATGAATTTATCTCCTACCTTCTCACCCTTAGCGGACATAACAATAATTGGTACATCTTTCAGTTCATTGTCCTTGCGGAGGGCTTTACAGACCTGAAAACCGTTCATCTTGGGCATTATGAAGTCCAATATAACCAGGTCGGGTTTTACCTCTTTAGCCATATTGATACCTTCGAGGCCATCCTCCGCGGTATAAACTTCATACCCTGCTTGAGTGAGAATCATCTCAAGGATTTTCAGTATCGTTTGGCTGTCATCTACAGCCAGTATCTTGTGTTTGGACATATCTTCTTTTTTCTTTACATATTTATATTAAAGAATCCCGCCACCTTAAAATCTATATTATTGTACAGGGTTTGTCAATAGACCCAATTTTATGCAATAACGTCCTTAAATGCTATTTGCACAACATTAATTTAAGAATTATTATATGTTCAGCTAGGAGAAAGAATGAGAAAATTTATAATCCTTATCAGTGTTTTTTTGTTTTTTTTAATAGCCTGTGACGAAGAAAACAAATTCCCTATCGCTGTATTCATCCTTTCCCAAATGGAAGGTTCTGCGCCACTTGAAGTCAATATGGATGCCTCCGGGTCATATGACCCCGATGGTAATATTACAGCCTGGTCCTGGGATTTTGGTGATGGTGAAAGTGGATCAGGCGTAGAGGTAGTGCATACATTCCAGAGTGAAGGTGTTTATACAATTACTCTCACTGTTACGGATAATACAGGGGCTACGGATATCGAAACTGCGGTAGTAACAGTTACCCGGAACGAGATAACAAGATTATTCAGTAGTGTAAAATACTGGGCTTATCAACTCCAGGGGATGGAGGAAGGCGATTCCGTCTCTCAACTGGTAAATTCCCGGTATGATCTCCTGGTGCTGGAACCACTTTGCACTGACTGGTCATATGATGAGGCGAAAAAGTTTGATACTGCCGGCATGGTTTCGAAAATTAAGGCTAGCAAGGCAAACAATGGGACTGATCGAAAACTCGTGATGGCATATGTTAATATTGCCGAGGCTGAGGACTGGAGATGGTATTGGGTAGAAAATAACTGGCCTGCATGGAATCAGGGAAAACCCCGCCCTGCCGGGCTGCCGGAGTATATCCTCAAACAGGATCCGGATGGATGGTCCGGGAATTTCCCTGTCGCATACTGGGATGAGGAATGGCAGGATATAATAATCTATGGGGAAAATACTGGTACCAATCCGGACAGGGATTACAAAAGCGCAATAGATGAGATTATCCAGGATGGTTTCGACGGAGTGTTTATGGATTGGGTTGCGGCGTTTGAGGATGATTCAGTCATCGCGGCGGCGAAAGCGGCAGGGGTAAACCCGGAAGAGGAAATGATAAAACTTATCCAGCGAATTCACGACTATGCGCAGGAGAGGAAGCCCGGGTTTATCGTGATACAGCAGAACGGGTCGGCTTTATTGGAAGGGCGAAGCCATCTGCTGAATTATATTGATGGTATCTCGCAGGAGGGAATCTGGTACTGGGGCGAAGCCGATGTTGGCTGGAATAATCCCAAAGGCTATGACATCGCTACAGAGGCAGCACTGACCGTGTGGTATATACAGAATCTTGATAAATTCCTTACCGCCGGGGTGAAAGTGCTATGTTGTGATTATACGGTAAAACATGCTGCGGCTACCTACCAGAAGGCTCTAGATAAAGGATATATCGGTTATTGCGCAAGGGCGTCTCTGGACAGGCTTACCGGTACCCCGCCACCGAGGTATTAGAACTGGAAGTATATAAAAGCGCTCCCGGGGCCGCGGATGAAGATACATGCTGCGATCATCAGGGTGATTATTATCGGCTCAATCGAAAGATAGAATTTTGACTGGAAGAATTTCCAGTTGTCCGCTTTCATGAGGAAGAAAATCTCCCGGAGTATTACCAGCGCAATCAACAGGAAGACAAATACGCTGTATATTGTGTTCGGGTTCAAGTAGAACTTCGAGAAGTCGAACATCATCCCGATGATTCCAACCGCCTGGCCGAGATTTTTCGCGCGGAAGAATACCCAGGCAATCCATACAAGTATCACAACGATTAAAGCTGCCAGATAGCGCCCGCCGGGGAGTTTCTTTACCTTCTTTGGCCACCTGGTTACCTGCTCGACTGATATATAAAACGCGTGCAGAAGTCCCCAGATAACAAAATGCCATGCCGCCCCGTGCCACAGGCCGGAGAGGAACATCGTTATCCACATGCTTTTGTGGGCGTTCCACTGGGTCATTTTTCTTCTGAGCAGAGGATGGTAAACATAATCGGCGAACCAGGATGAGAGCGAAATATGCCACCTGCGCCAGAAATCCGCAAAACTGGTGGAGGTATACGGGTGGTTGAAGTTCAGGTTGAATTCATACCCCATCCACTTTGCGAGGCCGCGCGCGATATCGCTATAGCCGGAGAAATCACAGTAAATCTGGAATGCGAACATCGTTACGATTATCCACCAGAAAAACATGGACGGCTCAAGTATCTTGTCATCAAATGCCGCGTTGATAACCGGCGCGAAATTATCCGCGATAACTACCTTCTTGAAATAGCCGTGGACGATCAGCTTCAATCCCTCCCAGCGCTCGTATTCGCTGACCTTCCGATATGATTTCAGCTGCGGCAGGAGGTCTGCAGCGCGCACAATCGGCCCTGCGACCAGCTGAGGGAACATAGAAAGGTATGCGAAGAAATGCAGGATGTTATTCGTGGGGGTGAGTTTGTTCTTATATACATCAATGGTATAACTCATCGACTGGAATGTATAAAAACTGATACCTATCGGCAGGGTGAGTTTCACGATCGGCAGGCTCATGTCGAGGCCGATCATATGGATACCCGAGTTGATATTTATAAGCAGGAAGGTCAGGTATTTGAAAACTGCCAGCGAGCCGAGGTTGCCAACGACAGAGAGCACTAGGAAAGTTTTCCGGTGTTTCGGGTGTTTGAGCATTGCAAGGGCGGCGAAGTAATCGATCAGGCCGCTGCCGATGATCAGGAAGATGAAACGCCAGTCCCACCAGCCGTAGAAGAAGAAGGATGCTGCGACCAGGTAACCCCAGCGTGAGCTGTCCCATTTCCGAAGGACCGGCCAGAGCGCAAAAAAGAGCGCCCCGAAAAGTAAAAACTCAACTGAATTGAATAGCATCCCTCGATCCCATCTTCCAAATCAAAACAGTTTTGAATCATACATTCAATGCAGGGTGAAAGCAAGGAAGCTGAAATAGAGTATAACTTAAAACCAAGTGATTAAATTTTAATAGGGGAGCTTACCCATTTTTTCTTTATATCCGGTCATGTGTGTTCGCACAGCTGAATCCGCAAGGGCATAGCCCCAGTTAATCAGGGCCTTTTGCTCTGAATCTTCAAATTTATTCAATCTCGTCCTCACCTGTTTTAACGCCCGGGTTTCATCGGTGTCTTTCATCAGTGGTGGAGTAGGCACCTTGTTTTTATCTTTATATCCTTCAATCTCTGTCGCTATACCCCAGTAAACCGGGACATGTGAAGGGTTGTTTTTTGCTAATTCTATCAGGAAGCGTCTTCTTACCGCTTGATTTTGTTGGTGCGCAATATGAAAAGATCGCAATGCCCTTCCGATTTGACTTACCCTGATCAAAAAAGAGTCGGTAATCATCTTCATTCTCCTGCCTGCATCGGAGACCATAACGGTTTCATATGTATCCCATATCCTCTCAAGGCCCATATTGTCGTATATTCCGCCATCCCCTAATAACAGAAGTGATTTCATTTTTTTGTTATCATGAAGGTCGGCGCCTTCAGTTTCTTTCCATAGGGATGGATCTAACCTGAGTTTTACCGGGCAAAACGGCGATGGAAATGCGCTCGACGCCGCGACAACTGTCGCCATATCGAGATCAGGATTCATTATCATTCCAAGGTGATAATCCGCCATGTATGGCTTTGCGAAGCGCACACTTGCGCCGGTCTGGAGAGAAGTGGCATAAAAGGTAAATCTCGGCCCCTGGCTGTCATAGGGAAGGTCGCTCAGTTTATCTTTACCGTACAGGAGTTTCTTGTATTGTGATATCAATAGATTGCTTGGGTGATGGAAGGGGCTGAGCATCCCAAGAGCGCCACACTTGATATCTATAGAAATAGAACAGAACTTTCTGAATGGTTTGACTATCAGTTCTTCGAAATTTTCAGCGACATCCTTTTGAAATTTCAAATTCTTCCAGTTTAAACCAACATAAGCTGCCAGTATGGAACCCCCGGATACGCTGGTGATTTCATCGATTTTCTTAAGTATGCCTAATTCGTTAAGCCGCCATAGGCTTCCAAGATGAAACAGGGCTGCGCGGTACCCTCCACCGGATAAAGCAAGCCCGATCCCTTTTTTCTTTTTTTTCTCAATGTCCTTCTTCATTTTTTCCCTCTATCTATAGGGTTTTATCTTTGATTAGATACTTTTATCCTGACAGAGATAAAACAAGGCAAATTCTCATATTAAACCTTAATAATATATAATATTGTCCCGAGTTTCGTGGAATGCAAGAATATAATTAATCATCGCCTATCGTAAATTGGATATGCTAGGTATGTTTTTTGATTATTCTGGGCTTTAATTAAATTACTTTATAATTTTCACGAAAGAGGAAATCGAAGATTGCCTCGGAAGTTAAAAAAAATGGTAGTCATTCCCATGAAAATGGGAATCTTCCTTTTAGAAATATGCCTAAAAAGAATATGCTCGGCTGCCTTCCTTCCCAGAATCCCCGAGCATGACACCCATTTTCGATGGGAGCAGGTGGTCTGCGACATACGCTGTTCCCGTTAAAGATTATTGAATCGCCGGGTGTGTCCGGCTCCCACTTTTTTATTTTTTATTCAGGTCGCTGTAGATTATCTTGATCCATCTTTCGGTATTGATGAACTGCCATTCCCAATTTTTGTATTTTTCGGGCAGGCCTTCTTTCAATATCTCCTCTTCGGATAATCCATTGTCTATTTTTGCCTGGATGATACCGATGGTTTCTTTCAATACATTTACATCGTTTTTCAGGTCTTCTTTGGTTGATAGTGGACCATGTCCCGGGACGATTTTGTAACCATCAGGAATTTCGCTAAGTAGTTTTTCATTATTCTTTATGAATCCTTTCACGCTTCCGCCCTGTTTGAGGTCGATATAAGGAAAACGCCGTGCGAAATAGAGGTCGCCCATCGTTACAACTTTCAAATCATCGAAGAACAGTACAATATCGGTATCTGTATGCCCTGAAGGCATATAAATAAGCCGGACTTTTATCCCATGAAAATCTATTACTTTTTCATCCTTGAAAGTAACATCAGGCAGGAAATCGGTTCTGCCTTTCTCCGTAAGGCGTTTTTTCAGGTTTTCATGGGCGATTATCTGAGCCCCGGCTTTTCTGAAATTCGGATTATTCGCGATATGGTCATCGTGGATATGAGTATTGATCATATATTTGATCTTTTTCCCGCCAAGGGATTCTATTTTCGCTATTATCTTCTCGAACAATGGCGGAAACATCCCATCGACTATCAGGGCTTCACTGTCCCGGCATAAGACAGTCATATTTCCACCCATGCCTTCGAACATGTAGATGCCTTCATTCAGTTTCGTATCCTTTATTTCGACTTTACTCCAGTCAAAATCCTCTCCAACAAGCATAAATGCCAGGGAAAGTGATAGGATCAGCAGAAAAAATATTTTCGAAGTTTTCATAATGACCTCCAGTTAATCGGTTTGTTATGTTTATTATAATGATTGGAGAGTTTTTATAAAGAAATTTTGTGTATGGTAAATGTCTGCTCTTGAGATTGTAGAAATGTCGGACATCGCGTGCGAAGACCCGAGATCTTCGATTTCCCACATTTCAGTTAACGTAATACGAAGATTCCCGCTTTCGCGGGAATGACCTACTTTTCTCTATTGGAGCAGGTGTGTCACCTGCTCCGAAACGGTTTGCTTGGGGTGCGATAACATATCACGCCCCGCATAGACCAGATACTTGGATTTGTCACCCCGGACTTGATCCGGGGTCTTTAAGAATCAATTCATAATGAGAAAAATAGTAGTGCTTTTGCTGTAATGATTTTGAACAAGGATTCATTTTCAATAAAGATGCCGGGTCAGGCCCGGCATGACGAACTACGACAGTGTTTTTTGCATGAATTGGGAATAATGAATATTAATTGACTGGTGCACAATTTCTGTTAAAATCCGGTTTTAATTGTGAATATGGTAATTCGTGATGTTTGACCGACTTGGAACACGACTGGAAACTATTTTCTCGAAGCTGCGCGGATACGGAAAAATAACAAAAGCAGACGTTGAGGCGGGGTTAAGAGAGATACGTATAGCTTTTCTCGAAGCAGATGTAAATTTCAAGGTTGTAAAATCCTTTATAGATGTTGTCCGTGAAAAAGCTCTCGGGGAACGTGTATTCGAAAGCCTTACCCCCGGGCAGCAGGTTGTTAAAATCGTCAAGGACGAGATGACCGCTGTTCTCGGTGCAGATGCCGAGGATATCAAAGTCGGGAAGGATAAACCTGCCATTCTTATGCTAGCCGGACTCCAGGGCAGTGGTAAGACTACTACCGCCGGAAAGCTTGCCCTCCGCCTGAAAGATAAGAATTTAAAATCCCTGCTAGTATCTACCGATGTATACCGCCCGGCCGCTATTGAACAGCTACGGAGCCTTGCGAAGAAATCAGGGCTTGATTTCTATGAGGCGGACAGCGACAAGCCGTTAAAGATTGCAGATAAAGCTCTTTCCGAGGCGAAAAAAGGCGGATATGACCTTATGATAGTCGATACAGCCGGCAGGCTGCATATCGACGAAGAGATGATGAAAGAAGCTAAGGACCTTTCGAAGCTTCTAAAACCACACGAAATTTTTTATGTCGCGGATTCAATGACAGGCCAGGATGCTGTTACAAGCGCACTGGCATTTCATGAATCGCTCCCGCTCACAGGAGTAGTGCTGACTAAGCTGGACGGCGATGCCCGTGGCGGCGCGGCGTTTTCTATAAAATCTGTCACCGGTGTACCACTCAGGTTTATCGGTGTAGGCGAAAAGGTTTCAGACCTGGAACTCTTCCATCCGGACAGGCTGGTCTCCCGCATTCTCGGAATGGGAGATGTGCTAACACTCATCGAGAAAGCGGAAGCTACTATTGACCAGGAAGAGGCAGAAGAATTGACCCGCAGGATGCTCAAGGACGAGATGACCCTTGATGATTTTGCGAAGCAGCTAAAGCAGTTGAAACAAATGGGCCCGATTAGCCAGGTTGCTTCGATGTTACCCGGGATGGGAAAAAACCCGGCATTGAAAAACCTGAACGTCGAGGAACGTGATATAAAAAGAGTTGAGGCTATTATAAGTAGCATGACTCCGAAGGAGAGACAGAATCATCAAATCATCAATGGAAGCAGGAGAAAGCGGATTGCACGCGGAAGTGGCACTACAGTAGAGCAGATAAACCAGCTTTTGAAGCAATTTGCAATGATGAAAAAAATGATGAAAAACATGGGAAAATTTGGTTTAAAAGGAAAACGTGGTATAATAGATTTCTCAGCGTTTAAGTAGAAGTATATCAATTGGAAATGAGGAGGACGCAGAAGTGGTTGTTATTCGACTTCGCAGGATGGGAGCCAAGAAAAAACCTATCTACAGAGTAGTAGTGGCTGATTCTAAACGGGCGCCCACCGGCAAATTTATTGAAACTGTTGGACGTTATAACCCTAACGTCAATCCAATCGAATTGGAGTTGGACTTGGAACGAGTTGAGCACTGGGTTAAAAATGGTGCTCAGATGTCAGATACAGTAAAATCATTAGTAAAGAAAGCAAATGCAGTTTCTCAGAATGCCTGAGGACTATGGTTGACTCTTAATGCAGTAGGAGGATTCTTAATGAAAGACTTGGTAGAAAGCATAGCAAAATCGCTGGTTGATCACCCTGATGATGTCGAAGTTACGGAGGTCGAAGGCGAACAGACAACTGTTCTTGAGCTGAGAGTAGCTCAGGAAGACCTGGGCAAAGTAATTGGTAAAAAAGGTAGAACTGCTCAAGCCATCCGTACAATCGTAAACGCTGGCGGAATGAAGCTGAACAAACGATTCGTTCTTGAAATTCTTGAATAGGGAACGAGCCGGAGAATACGAAACGCCTGAATATTTTACCATCGGGCGTATTCTTAAAACGCATGGTATACGGGGCGAGGTGATACTCGCCCCGTATCGAATTGTGCAGGATGAAATTTTGGATTTTGAGTCCGTGATGATTGAAACGGATAATAAATTCGAGGAAATTGTTATTTCACAGATAAGGCCTCACAAGGATAGATATATAGTCCTTTTCGAAGGCTTTAGCGACATCAACGAGTGCCAGGATTTAATCGGCAAGGAAATATACGCCGATGCCGATTCTTTAAGCGATGAAGCGCTTATATACCTTTTCCTGCAACAGACCGAGGGTATACGGGTCGAAGATTCAGAAGGAAAAGAAATTGGAGTTCTTACTGAGTTGATGGAAACCTCGGGCCACCCGGTTTTTGTAATAGAGACGCCGGGTAAAAAGGAGTTGATGATTCCCGCTGTGGATGAATTCATCGAGGAAATTGACATGGATGATAAAAAACTCGTGTTAAATCCTCCCGAGGGGATCTTTGAAATTTATGATATTTAACATTATTACAATCTTTCCCGGTTTTTTCGATGGCCCATTTAACCACACCCTGATTAAAAGAGCCTCTGAGCGGGACATAATCGGCATCAATATTATTGATCTGCGCGATTATACCGAGGACAAGCATCACACAGTAGATGATGCTCCTTATGGCGGAGGCAGCGGGATGGTGATGAAGCCGGAGCCTTTTTACAAGGCTTATGATGACCTGGTCGAAAGTGGACGCCTGCGAAAACATTCGCCGGTTGTTTATCTTTCACCGACGGGCAGGAGGCTGACGCAAACGGTTGTTCATCAATACGCTGTGGTGGATGAGATATTATTCCTTTGCGGCAGGTATGAAGGAGTCGACCAGCGAGTGATTGACGGCCTCGTAACGGATGAGATTTCCATCGGGGATTACGTGATCTCCGGCGGTGAGCTTGCCGCTATGGTGATGATCGAAGCGATTACCAGGGTATTACCGGGAGCGATTAGTAAAGAGGAATCATTTATAGAAGATTCTTTTTTCAGTGGACTTTTAGATTATCCACATTATACTCGTCCACCTGAATACAGGAATATGAAGGTTCCTGACGTGTTATTGTCAGGTGACCATAAAGAGATTGAAAAATGGCGTCGGAACAGAGCTTTAGAATTAACGAAGGAAAGACGGCCTGATTTATTGGACATAGATGATGATTAGGAGGGATTCGAATGCCGAAACTACTAGATGAAATTAAAACTGAACAGATAAAGAGCGATATACCACAGTTCAAACCTGGGGACACACTTCGTGTGCACTTCAAAATCCGTGAAGGTAATAAAGAGAGAATTCAGGTTTATGAAGGCGTATGCATTGCCCGTCATAACGACCAGATAAACTCTACTATTACTGTTAGAAAGATTTCTTCCGGTGTCGGAGTAGAGAGAGTATTTCCGCTTCATTCTCCACTGATTGAAAAAATCGAGGTTAAGAAGCGTGGCCGTGTTCGCAGGGCTAAACTCTACTATCTGAGAAAACTCAGAGGTAAAGCCGCTAGAATTAAAGAGATCAAGGATTTCCAGACCAAGAAATAATCCAGTAAAATGGATGATAAGCGAAGCTTTAAGCTTGAAAAAAAGCTTCTGCAAGAGGGGTATAGGCTGATCTGCGGTGTCGATGAAGCCGGGAGGGGATGTCTCTGCGGTCCGGTTATAGCCGGAGCATGCATTCTCGATCCTTCCCGTATCCCCGATGGAATCAAAGATTCAAAGAAATTATCTGCTGCCAAACGCGAGGTTCTTTTCCAGGAAATTACATCAACAGCGTTAGCGTGGCAGATTGGCATTGTTGAGCCTGATATTATTGATGAAATCAATATTCTGGAAGCGACTAAGCTCGCTATGCACAAATCTGTTGCAAATCTGGATAAAAAACCGGATATTGTGCTCATAGATGCCTTAAAAATAAATGACTTGCAAATAGCGCAAAAGAGCTATATAAAAGGTGACGAAGAGGTCGTCTCTATAGGTGCAGCTTCAATAATTGCAAAAGTAAGTAGAGACAGGATAATGGCTGATTATCACAATCATTTTCCACAGTACAATTTAAAATCGAATAAAGGTTACCCTACTTCCGAGCATCGTGAAGCTTTAAACCGATACGGCCCTTCGGCTATACATAGAAGAACATTTAAAGGAGTTCTACGTCACTAATTAGTGAGCGTAAAATAATGGCCGGCAATAAAGAAAAATATCAGAAGAGAGCAACAAAGCTTACTCAAGCCGGGAAATACGTTCAAGCGGCTGAAGAACTTCTAAAAATCATTGAAGAAACTCCAAATGATATCAATACACTGAACAAAATAGGCGATCTGTACTCACGTGGCGGGAAAGTTGTCGATGCCGTCAAACACTTTCAGACTATTGCGAACCACTATACTAAAGAAGGTTTTTACGCAAAAGCGATCGCCGTTTATAAAAAAATAACGAAGATTGACCCCAGGAATAATGGGGCATATTTTCATCTTGCTGATCTTTATGTCAAGGAAGGAATTCCAAAAGAAGCAAGAGAATCGCTCATTATCGCTGCCCAGAATTATCTTGAACGCGGCGAAATGGATAAAGCGAGGGAAGCATACGAAAAAATTCTTGAGCTTCAGCCTGATTCATTGAAAGTCCGTATTAAACTAGCGGAGCTCTATCATAAACAGAACCGGAAAGACCAGGCAGTTGTTGAATATATAAAAATTGGCGAAGCCCTGCTTGAGAAAAATCTTGATAAGGAAGCTCAATCCGTTTATGAAAAGGTAGCCAGGATTCAGCCGGATAATATGGAAGCTGTCGAGAAACTGGTCGATATTTACACACGATCCGGAGAAAACCAGAAGGCTATCAATCTCTATTCAGCATTACTTCAAAAAAATCCTGATAAAATCGAAGTACTCAAAGCCCTGGGTACGACTTACTATAATATCAATGAAGTTAAAAAAGCGGCAGAGATCATCAAACGTGTTCTAACAAAAGACCCGGATGATCCAGAAACTCTTCATATAATGGCGAAAATTTCCCTTCAGGAAAATAATATTAACGATGCTTGTATGTATTATCTGAAGGTTATTGAACTGAAATTCCCGAATGGCCCCGATGCTTCTACTCCTGATATGTTAAAACCTCTGATCGAAAAAGACCCATATTGTCTGCATGCTCTCGAGAAGCAGCTCGATATTTATTCGGTACTTTCAGATACAGGGAACACAATCCTATCATATGAGAAGCTTGGTGTTGCTTATCGTCATCATAATATGATTGATAAAGCTATCGCGGCTTATGAGAAGGTACTCGATTACAGCCCGGAAAATAAAAAAGCTCAAATAGCAATATCCGAATTAAATAAAGTCCAGCTTGATCAGATTCCACAGTCGAGAGAAACAAAAGAAGCAATTGGAAACGATGAGGATATTATAGCAATTGGTGAGGTTGATTTCGGGCTGGAAAGTTCGGGCGGTGAAAAAACGACATCAAAACCTGTTAAATCCGAAGGACTTGATTTATCTCCCAGCACTGAATTTGCCCCTGAACAACCAGCGAGACCACCGGTTCAAGAGGAAGAAGTTCCAGTTAAAACACCATCCGCGAAACTGACAACCCCTGAAGAATTTGCTGCCAAAGATAAAGAAGGTCTAAAGAATGAAGAAATTTATGAAATCGAAATATTAATTAAATATGGCTTGCTCGATAAAGCTAAATCCAGGCTGATTCCCCTGGAACAGGAATATCCGAAATATGTTGAAATAAAAAGCCTACTGAGAGGGATATATCTCGAACAGGGAGACAGGCTTAACGCGACTCTTAAAGCCCTGGATATTGCAGAATTGCAATCTGAAATTTCTCCTGAAGATGCTGATGAAATGAAGCAGGAAGCTCTGAAGGTTCTCAGAGAGTTGCATCAGCAGGGCGAGAAGATGCCCCCGGAAGTTCTCGCTATGATCGGTGAGGGTGCAGTGGCTGCTGAGCCTGCCAGGCCAGTTAAGCCTGCTCCACCCAAACCTCAACCCGCAGAAAGAGAAGTTCCCGAACCTTATGTTGCTGAATCACCGGAAGTTAATTATGAAATTAAAAGCAAACCTCAGCCGGTAATTGCGATTGCAGATATAGGTGAAGATACATCAGGCGAGATTGAAATTGTCGATGATGAAGATTCTGCTCCTATAGATTATAACGCTAAAGCATCTTCTGTAGCTCAAGATGATTATGACAGTGATGTCGTTTCGGTAGATATCCCGATTGATGATTTACAAGCAGATGAAATCGATACCGGATCTGGATATAATAATGAACAGGTTGATAATTTCATTCAGGACGCTTTTAATGAACAACCTCCGATGGGTGGAATGTCAGCTGATTCAGGATATCAATCAAACCTTAAAATAGATGACCTGTTTTCTGCAATCGCAACGGACACACCAGCTCCCCCTGCCAGATCCTATCAACCCTCGCCACAAATTACTAATGACAGCCTACAACAGATAAGTATGCAACCGGCGGAGGAAGATATCAGCGATGAGATGCTACTGGAGAGCCTGGGTGGTGGTGTAGATATTCCCCTGGACGACAGCTTGCTTGGGGATGCCGATATATCTGATGTTTTTGAATCTTCTGTGATGGTCGGTGAGGATAAATCTCTTATCTTCGAGATTGAAGAAGTAGATTTTTATCTCAATCAGGATTTTCTCGAAGAAGCGAAATCAAAACTTCAGGATCTTCAATCCAGGTTTCCTGACAACCAGGGACTGAAAGAGCGACTTAAAGTATTGGCGGAAAAATATGCCGCTACGGAAATAAAACAGCTGCATGATGAAGTAACTGATTTTAAAGACCTGTTTGAGGATGAAGATACACCTATTCCAATATATGATTCGGGTGGTTTGGCATCCGAGATGGATGCGTTTTTAGAGGACGATTCCCCAGCAAAACCGGCAAGTATAAATAGAACCCAGGAGCCGATTGAGAAAGCATCTCCAGCTGTATCAAATGCAAATCTTTTTGATGAAGCGCAGGACTTCTTTAATATTACTTCAGAACTTGAAGATGAAATTTTCATTCCCAGCCCAACCACCAATGTGAACCTGGAAGCGCAACTCGAATCTATTTTTGATGAATTCCGTGATGAGGTAAATGAAAGCCTCAGTGAAAATGATTATGAGACCAGGTATAACCTGGGAATTGCATATAAAGAGATGGATCTTCTTGATGAAGCTATACAGGAATTCCAGGCAGCTGTAAAAGGGAAGACACACTCTGTCGATGCTGCCTCGATGTTAGGTTACTGCTTTATCGAAAAAGAGATGCCGCCGCAGGCGATACAATGGTTCCATAAGGCTATCTCAAGTTATCCGCAGGGTGTTATAGACGAGAAGATACTGGGGCTTAAATGCGCGCTTGCAGAGGCGTATCTCTTGAACGACGACAGAATGCAGGCGGCCCAGATTACACAGGAAATAAACCAGATTAATCCCCATTTCCCAGGCCTGCAGGATCTTTTGCAGCGTATTCATTAATTTTCTTTCCAGCGTTATAATGCACTTGATTCAATCAGTTATGCGTTCTATTGTTACATCTTATTTTAAATATCAATCGGAGGGATGACCGGATGACGGTAAGAGTACGTTTTGCGCCCAGTCCAACTGGGCATCTTCATGTAGGAAATGTGAGAACTGCACTTTTTAACTGGTTATATGCCAGGAAACAGGACGGAACTGTAATTCTGAGAATTGAGGATACAGATCTTGAGAGATCAACAATTGAATCCGAGCAGATGATTTTCCAGGACATGGAATGGCTCGGCCTGGATTGGGATGAAGGGCCGGATAAAGGTGGAGAGTTCGGGCCGTACCGTCAATCCGAACGTCAGGAAATTTACGCTGCGCATGCGCAGCAATTATTGGATGAAGGGAAAGCTTATTACTGCTTCTGTACCCCGGAAGAGTTGGAAGCGGAGAGAGTAAAAGCGGCCGCCGAGAACCGCCCGCCTAAATACAACAGGAAATGCCTGTCTCTTACTGAAGCTGAGGTAAATGAAAAACTGGCAAGTGGTATACCAGCCAGTATCCGCTTTAAAACGCCGGATAACGAAACTGTTTTTTGGTATGATATCGTTAAAGGAAAAACCGAGATTCCCACGGATGTAATCGGTGATCAAATCATAGTCAGGGCAAGCGGCGTCCCACGGTACAATTTTGCAGTTGTTATCGATGACCACCTGATGGAGATATCTCATATTGTCCGCGGTGATGATCATGTACCGAATACTCCTCTCCAGCTTCTTATATTCCGCGCTTTCGGCTGGGAAGAACCGAAATTCGCACATCTTTCGATGATAGTTGGTGAGGATCATGCCCGCCTCAGTAAAAGGCATGGAGCGACTTCTGTTAACCAGTTCCGTGAACAGGGATACCTTCATGAAGCTTTCATAAATTATCTCGCGCTTTTAGGCTGGTCACCAGGAGAGGGTGAAGAGAAGCTTCAGGTTGATAAGCTGATAGAGAAATTTTCTTTAAAGAAAGTGAACTCCAGTCCCGCGGTTTTTGATGTGAAAAAGTTAAACTGGCTGAATGCCGGTTATATTCATGAACTGGATGATGAAAAACTGGCAAACCTTTTAATCCCTGTTTTGCAGGATGGTGGCTTTTTACCTGGAGAATTAACCAAATCTATTAAAACCTGGATGATTCAATATGCCTCGGCAGTGAAAACGAACCTTGTAACGATTAATGATGTATTGAATGAATTTAAGTTGCTTACGGAGTTCGAACCGTCTGCTATTGAATCCGGCAGTGAAGAATACACAATTATCACTGAAGAGGGTGTGGGGAAACTGATAGGCCAGCTACAGGATGAAATAGGTGAAATTCCACCAGTCGATAAGGATAAATACAGAGAGATGATGGGTTCTCTGATGTCTAAGGCTGAAAGAAAGGGCAAGAAGCTGTTTCATCCAATACGGATTGCTGTAACCGGTAGGCTCTCAGGTATGGAGCTCGATTTTCTTATCCCTTTGTTGGAAACAGGATCGAAGCTTGACCTGCCTGTTAAAATATTACCGCTGGATGAAAGACTCAATCGAATAAGGAAACACTTTTTTAAATGACGATGCTGATTTACGGTAAAAACCCGGTTAGATACTATATCAAATTTTTTCCTGGGGATATCCAGGAGGTGATGACTGCCAGTGAACCACTGGAAAAGGTGATTCCTGAATCCGTGAACAAAGGCATCCGTTCGAGGAAGGTTGGTAAGGATTTTTTCGAAAAGGAATTTCGGGGAGCGAATCACCAGCATATAGCCGCCAGGGTGAATGATTATCCATATGCGGATTTCCATCTCATAGAGGCTCGGGCGGATTCAGTGGTACTTCTTCTGGATGGTGTTCAGGATCCGGCAAATCTTGGAGCGATCTTGCGTTCGGGCGAGGCAATGGGAGTGGATGCTGTAATTATTGCGAAAGACCGGGCTGCCGCTGTCACTCCAGCTGTTATTCGGGCATCATCGGGCGCTGCAAGGGGTGTAAATGTATGTATGGTGACTAATATTACCCGCGCTATAGAGGATTTGAAAGAAATCGGTTTCTGGGTGCTCGCAGTGGACATGGATAAAGATGCAGTCCCGATATATAAATATAAAATGGAGACGGCGACCGCTTTCCTGCTGGGCGGTGAAGGAAAAGGCGTAAGAAGACTTCCGAAGGAAAAAACAGATCTTATAGTGACCGTTCCGATGCCCGGAAAGGTCGATTCTATGAACGTTTCGGTCACTGCAGCCGTTATATTATATGAAGCGATGCGTCAAAAACGCTCACAAAAATAAAACTTGATTATTTTAAAAAATGCACCTAACTTACAATTGAGAATAGAGATTTAACGCAATGAGCGAGAAAGATATTACAAAACTGATTGAACGGATCGGAGAGCTCCTTTCTGACCTTATAAATAATTCTGAAGAACTGAAAGTCCTTCTGGATGAGGTGCGTGAGATCGGCCATATTCCTGCCATTGCTATAGAAGCCAGGCTTACTCTTTACGATGAAATTGATGATGATGAAGAATATATCGAGGAAACCCAGCTTCTTCTTCCCGCAGCGAATATTGAAGATGAATTTAAAGAACTTCTCACAGATGATGATGAGACTTTCCTAAAATCAATCAATATCAAAAACTCCTAAAAATACTTCCATTTTCCACCCAATAATTAAAAATTGTGCTATTCTTTAAATAATATTAGAATTATGGCTGTAATTATCCAAATGAGGTGATAAAAGTGGCGATTGATAAAGAATTATTGGAAATACTTGCCTGCCCATCGTGTCATGGGGATTTAAAAGAAGTAAATAAAGGCGCAGGCCTTAAATGTCAGGCGTGTGGGTTACTTTACCCGGTAAAGGATGGGATTCCGATTCTGCTGATTGAACAAGCTAAAAAAGAAGAAAAGTAAGAACACAGGTAAAGTAAGGAGTAGTTGTACGTGCCGCATCGCGATGAAATGATGAAGTTTATTGATGGTTTTGCCGGGAAAAAAATTATGGTTGTCGGTGATTTAATGTTGGACCGCTTTATCTACGGCAGCGTAGATCGGATTTCCCCGGAGGCGCCTGTGCCAGTCGTCAGGGTGAAGAATGAGGTCAATAAACTCGGCGGTTCTGGTAATGTGGTTCAAAACATTAAAGCTCTTGGGGCTGAGCCGGTTCTGATTGGGATCACCGGGGATGACCAGGAAGCCGAGACAGTCCAGCAGCTGATGGAAAGCTCTGCGCTTTCTACGGATGGAGTAATAAAGATCTCTGGAAGGCCGACAACTATTAAGACAAGGATACTTGCCGAAAGGCAACAGGTTGTGAGGCTGGATAATGAGGATGACGAAGCGCTCAACGGCGGAATTTTAACTAAAGTTCTTGAACGCATCGACAAATTTCTAGGGGCTGCTGATGCTGTTATCGTCTCAGATTATAGCAAAGGGCTTGTTACCGAAAAACTGATGGAGCATTTAACCTCCAGCCTGGAAGAGGGAAAATTGCTTGCTATTGACCCTAAACCTAGCAACCATAGATGTTATAAAAATGCCGGTGTTATAACCCCAAATTTTAAGGAAACATCCGAGATTTCATTGGTAAAGATTAAAGATGATAAGGATCTCGTGGAAGCGGCATCCAGGATTTTTGAAATGCTCAACTGTAAATCACTCCTGATTACGCTGGGTGAAAAAGGAATGGCAATTTTTGATGGGCCGAATTCCGCGATGAAAAGTCTCGATACCAGGGCAAGAGAAGTTTTTGATGTAACCGGCGCTGGTGATACCGTTATCTCCGCATTTTCTCTGGCAAAGGCAGCCGGGGCGGATATGCTGACCGCGGCGGAAATCGCCAACTACGCTGCCGGCATCGTGGTATCAAAACTCGGCACGGCGACTGTCACATCATCCGAACTGAAGGAATATATTCTTACCCACACCTCGTAATGTATTGTATGTTTAGAAATAAATTTTTTGCATTTATACTGATATTTTTGGCTGCAGTCTTCATGGCAGTTCTTGTATCACCTCAGGTTACAGGGACAAAGGATAAAATCAGCATTAGGGTCAAAGATGCCGATGTACGTGATATCCTGATTATGCTTGCCGATGTCACCGAGAAAAACATCATCCTCGATCCGCAGGTTAAAGGCAAGGTCACTCTGAACCTGAAAGATGTAACATTCAAACAGGCGTTGGACGCTATCCTGTTTTTCAATGACTTAGGATATATAGAGTTTAAAACCGGTGGCGGGGTTGTTGCGCCATATGATAGGTTAAAAAATGCTTTAAATTCATCAATATCTGGTAAAAACTCAGGTGATGAATCCGTTTCCGAACCAATAATACTCAAAATACCGATGAGCTTCGAGACAGCCCAAAAAATCTGGCCAACGATCAGGAAGATGTTCAGCCCGGAAGGGAGATTCCAGTATGACAGGGATTCGAAGGTCGCGAGGGTCGTCGATTATCCCGAAAAAGCCGAAGAGATAATGAACTATATTTTAATGACAATAGATTCTGTGAGGGGAAAAGAAAATAATGACGGAAAGTAGATACATATTGCTGATATCGCCTCCGGTTGGCAAATCTCAACTGGGAAAAGTACCGATGCCACCGCTGGGGCTCGCTTCTATTGCCGCAGTTCTTGAAGAAGACGGGCATAAAGTCGAGATTCTTGACTGCCCACTGCGAAAGATGGATTACCCCGACCTTGAAAAAGCATTGAAAGAGAAGAAGCCGGAAATAGTCGGCATTACAGGTACAACCTGGACGAGATA
This sequence comes from Acidobacteriota bacterium, assembly GCA_016932915.1. Taxonomy (GTDB): domain Bacteria; phylum Acidobacteriota; class DATKUA01; order JAFGBY01; family JAFGBY01; genus JAFGBY01. Next base: position 18,846 of record JAFGBY010000106.1, read on the forward strand.
CGAGCAATTTGAATCCGCCAGAGTTAGTAAAAAAATCTTGCCGGATACCCCTGTGCTGGTGGGTGGGCCACATGTTACCTTTACAGGTCCGCAAACATTAGAGAAAATTCCCGAAATCGATGTAATTATTAAAGGTGAAGGTGAACTTCCCTTCTGTGAATATGTAAAAGCTTTTCCGGATGAAGAAAAGATAAAAAAGATTCAATCACTAACAGTCCGTTATAAAGGAAATATAGTTGATAACCCGGTTGCAGAATTCATTACCGACCTAAATACCCTTCCCGAACCGGCAAGGCACCTGTTGGATCTGGAGGCTTACGGGCAGACTCTTTTTGGAAAAAGGGCTACGACGATAATGACATCGCGTGGCTGCCCGATATTCTGCTCATTCTGCTCTACCTCTGTTATGTGGGGAGAGCGGAACCGCAGACGTTCCCCGGAAAAGGTAGCCGATGAGATTGAAAACCTTATTAAAACCTACGACCTTGGGGCAATCTGGTTTTTCGATGATACATTAACCCTCAACCGCCAGCACATAGTCGGCCTACTTGACGAATTTGAGAAGAGGAAAATGGATTTTATCTGGTACTGCGAAATCAGGGTAAACACAGTCGATTATGACCTTCTTAAGAGGATGTACGATCTCGGATGCCGGTATGTATCGTTCGGTGTCGAATCAGCATCGGAAAGGATACTTAAAAGAATCAACAAGGGTATAAACCTCAAGCAGGTTCTCCAGGTAATCCAGTGGTGCATTGAGCTTGGCATATACATGAAAGCATTTTTCATGTTCGGTCTACCGGATGAGACTTACGAAGATGGATTGGAGACAGTTAATTTCTTGAAGGAGCATGGTAAAGATATCAATGATGTCGCGCTTTCAGCCGGATGCAGCATCTTGCCCGGTACGGAGGTCGAAGAGTATGCGAAAGCAATCGGTCAGATACCGAAAGATTTCGACTGGACGGAAGAGATTTATTACCCTGAGAATAAGATGAATAATCGGCCTGTGGCGATACCTACTCTCTTACAACCTCAGCTGGGGCTCACGGAATTGAACCGCCTTAAATTCGAGTACTACGGCAAAGGCGCTATTAACTGGTACAACATCAAGTCCAGGGTGCGCTCGATTCGGAGTATTGGTGATTTTATCAATTTCATGAAACTCGGATTTGTTTTCCTTGCGTATATCTTAAAGCTCGGTAGTAAGAAAAAACCAAAAAAACTCGGCAAACCGTTTCTGAAATAATTATGAAGGATTAATTATAAATATATGATTGTGGGAGCCGGTTCCACCCGGCGATTCTCTAAGTGGGTTCAGGTATTATACTTGAACCCGCAAATGAATAAGTTGTCATTTCCGCGAAAGCGGAAATCTTCGTATTCCAAATGAAAAAATAATTATAATTCAGAAAAGCAATATAAATACTCTTAGTGCTGAGTTAGGGATTCCGGCTTCTTTTACGGTGGATCAGTAATCAAATAGGATATTTGGCAGTATCAGATAACCTTTATATTTTACCGCCGGAATGACGATATAATAATCAATACGATCCCGGTTGTGGGTTCAGGTATGATACCTGAACACGCCAAAGAATCTTCCTCTGAGTTTTCAGATTGCTTCGCTATGCTCGCAATGACAGTTTCATCAGACCCCATTCTGGAATTCAATACTTTACATAATGAAACCAATAGGTAGAATGACGCTTTGCAAAATAAAAAATAACGGAGGCTATATATAAATGCATAACTTGAAAGACAAATCGTTCATGACGAAGGTTATACATGCTGGTATGAATGTGGATAAAGAATACGGCGCTGTTGCCACCCCGATTTACCAGACTTCTACGTTTAAATTTGTTGATCCCGACCAGGGAGCAAGGCGTTTCGCCGGTGAAGAGGAAGGTTATATCTACACCAGGATAGGCAATCCTACAATTGCAGCGTTCGAAGAAAACGTAGCTATACTGGAAGGTGGTTTCGGCGGTATCGCGGTGTCCAGCGGAATGGCGGCTGTTTCAACTCTTTACATGGCGCTTCTAAATGCTGGTGACCATATGATAAGCACGGCATCAGTCTATGGGCCCTCACGCGGAATCATGGAAAATGAATTCTCACGTTTTGGTGTTGAGTCTTCATTTGTAGATACCTCGGATATCAAGAATATCGAGAATGCCCTTAAGGATAATACCCGGGCGCTGTTTATCGAAACTCCTGCAAATCCGACTATTGTACTGACTGATATAAAAAAATGCGCTGAATTTGCGAAAAAACATAACCTTATCCTTGTTGTGGATAATACTTTTTCTACTCCGTATCTTCAGCGCCCGCTCGAACTCAGTGCGGATGTCGTCTTCCACAGCATCACGAAAGCTATCAACGGCCACACCGATGTAGTCGGCGGGATTATCGTCCCCGGTACAGAAGTGCTTTACAAGAAAATCAGGAAAGTCATGGTCGGCATGGGCTGCAATATGGACCCGCACCAGGCATGGCTTGTGCAGAGAGGCCTGAAGACCCTGGCTCTCCGTGTACAGCGCGCTCAGGAAAACGCCCAGGTAGTTGCTGAATGGCTCGAAAAGAACGACAAGATCGAATGGGTACTTTACCCGGGTTTAAAAAGCCATCCACAGCACGAGCTCTCGAAGGCGCAGATGGACGGATTCGGTTTTATGATCTCGTTCGAGGTTAAAGGCGGCGTGGAAGCCGGAAAGAAATTCCTCTCCAATGTCGAACTCTGCACCCTTGCAGTGTCCCTCGGTGGAATCGAGACCTTGATCCAGCATCCGGCTGGGATGACCCACTCCGGTACGCCGAAAGAAAAACGGCTTGCCGCAGGCATCACCGATGGCCTTGTGCGTATTTCCGTCGGTTGCGAGGATGTCAACGAAATCATCGCAGACCTGGAAAATGCGCTCAAAAATGTTTAAAATGGATTTATGACCAAACAATATAAATACCTGTACGGCCCGGTGCCGTCACGCAGGATAGGTCTTTCGCTGGGAGTAGATATCCTCAAACCGAAAACCTGCACTTTTAATTGTATCTACTGCCAGCTGAAAAAGACCGACACTCTGACAACCGAGCGCCAATCGTTTTTCCCGCCGGATGAGATTATAGATGAGATAAGAGAACGGATCACGGTGGATAAAGTGAAAACCGATTACATCACTTTTTCCGGCTCCGGCGAACCCACGCTCAGCCAGGATATCGGGGTGATAATCGATGGGATCAAGGAATTTACCGATATCCCCGTAGCGGTTATCACGAACGGTTCCCTCCTCTGGAAGGAAGAAGTGAGGCAGGATATTTTGCATGCCGACCTTGTTATCCCTTCTCTCGATGCAGCGCTGGAAGAATCCTTCCATAAGATAAACCGCCCGCATCCCGCTTTGAAACTGGACAAGATCAAACAGGGGATTCTCGATTTCCGAAAAGAATACCAGGGCCAGATATGGCTGGAGATTCTCTTTGTTGCGGGGATAAACGATTCCGGGCGTGACCTCGATGCTCTGCTTGCTTTCATCGAACAGCTTGGGCCCGATAAGGTTCAGCTGAATACCGTCGAACGCCCGCCGCTGGAGAAAAACTCCCTTGCCCTCAGCTCCCGTACGCTGCATGAGATTGTGAACAAGTTCAGCGGCAGGGTGGAGATTGCCGGGGAATCGGGGCGGAAGATAGACATCGGGGATAATGAAAACCTTACCCCTGAAGAGGCGATCATGGAGATGCTCCGCCGCAGGCCTTGTACTGCGATAGATATCAACAGCACGACAGGCTTCGGCAGGGATATTATCGTGAAAGCACTCGATACGCTCCACGAAAAGGGAAGCATCATCAAGGAAGCCATGTACGGAAAGGAGTATTACAGGATAAAATGAAAAAGATATCGATGAACAAGGATAAAAAAGAACTCGTCCTGAAACTCCTGAAAGGCAGCCCCTGTAATATCCAGCAGATGCAAGAGGAACTCGGTTTACTTCCGAGCAACCTCCAGGCCGTACTCACCGAATTACTGACCGATGAAAAAATCACCACTGAAGCCCAGGAAGGCGTGATCATCTATAAACTGAAATAAATTTTTCCATTCAAAAAATCTGTCATTTCCGCGAAAGCGGAAATCTTCTTTTATCTTATTATTAGGTTCTTCTTTTAACGGCAGTTATAATTATAAATAATTCTGAACGATTTTGGATTATCTGTCACTAAGTATATATGGATGAGAAAGAAGTTATAGAGAGGGTTAAGGCCGGGGATTCGGCTGCGGCGCGGGAGCTTTTCCGTGAGTATGGGGAGAGGCTCCTGAAGAATGCCTATTTCCTATGTTCCCACCCGGAGGATGCCGAGGATATCGTGCAGGAGACATTTCTTGTTGCTCTTCGCAAGATCAGACAGTTCCGCGGTGACTCGTCGTTTTATACATACTTATATGCGATTTTCCGGAATACTAAATATTCATATTACCGTAAGAAGGGAAAACTTCAGGTGATGGAAGACAGCCTGTTGAATATTGCTATCTCAGGATTAAAAAATAATGATGAAATTGATTTTAAGTTAATAGATTCCGCGAAGCAGAAAGAACTTGGCGCGGCGTTGAAACGGCTTACACCTGAGGAAAGGGAAGTGATTGTGCTCCGTTTCTATGAAAACATGAAAATAAATGATATCTCACGCGCTATGGGACTGCCTACAGGCACAGTAAAATCGAAGCTGTACTATGCTTTAAAGAAACTGCGCTCTGAAATAAAGGAAGTTTGAACAAATATAATTTAACTGACACTAATAATAGAGGTGATCAAAATGAAATGCAGAGTATTTAAAAAACAGATTGAGGAATACCTTGACGGCGCGCTCCGCGGAAAGAAAAAAGCGCGTTTCGAGGAGCATCTTTCTTCATGCGGACTCTGCAGGAAGCTGTTAGAAGAGAGGGAAAAAGCTGGCATAGCGACCGGTAATGCTGTTTCAGGGCAGATGCCCACAGGTGATGATTTCAAAAGAAACCTTCATAGAGTGGAAGAAAATATCATGGAAAGCTGGGAGCGTGAACACAGCGCAAAACCTGAGCGGCTCGGCCTTTTATCGCCGATGCTATCCAGGCTGACGGTAGCCGCAGCTGTTGTAGCTGTCTTGCTTGCGAATTACTTACTATTCCTGAACCCAGGGGAGCATTCCCACCGGACGAACAGCAGTACCTCAAGTGATTCCGGACGTCCGTATGTCAAATATACTGAGACGAAATACGATGAACAGAATCCGGATCATTGGTCGGAAAAGATTCTTTACGTTCAATACTACAACGGCGAAAGCGGTTCTTTATATATAAAAGTAAAGAACGATGCCGGGAATTCAAAAGGAGACAACAGATGAAAAAGATTATTATATCATGGCTGGCAGCGCAGCTGATTCTTGTATTCGCGGTGGGAGTAATCCACGCCGGGCAGAAAAATATCTCGATAAAACGGAAATATATTAAGGACGATAAAGCTTATTATACTGTGGCGATTATCGGCGCCCCGGTTGAGGATATTGTAAAGATCCTCAGCGATTATACCGGAGCTGAGATTCACATCGGCTCTATTCCAAAGGATGCTCCTACTTTGAATATCGAGTTTATGGATATCCCCTCAGAATATGTCGATGCGATGGTTGATAAGATGGGTTACACACTTACGCTGAATTTCGATTATGGAAAAGATTCCAAGATGAAGAAGGTCAAGAAAGGTGATGGTTTTACTTATCAGACTAATTACGATTTCTCTGAAAAAAAATTATCACTTGAATTTGATAATGTCAGGCTGGTTGATATTCTGCAGACTATTTCAAGCGGCAGCGGCTATACAATTAAAGTAGTCGGTGTGAGCGATAATCGTATTGTGTCGATGAAGGTATATAAGGTGACTGTCCCCGAGGCATTGGCTGCGCTTGCGGAAGTTGCCGAATTGGATTTGAAAAAAATAGATGATAATACCTATGAGATGAGAGCAAGGAAGTAACTAAAACCTGCATAATAATTAAAACATAATCACCCGGGTATTTCAACCCGGGTGATGTTTTATACGTTGTGTGTATTCAGGGTTCTTTCTTCAATGTCATCTTTCTCTGTATAAATGTAACCTGTCTTACAGAATTAAATCTATTCATAATATAAAAATATCTATAAATGGCTACATTTTTAAAATCTTAATAGCGCAACTATTGAAGGAGGAGTCTATGAGATTCAAAAAATCGATTTATTTAACAGCTGCTTTTTGTCTTATCCTGTCGTTTTTCCTATTTGCCGGTGAGGCTGAGAGATTCAAACTGGAGTTTAAGGATGCTTACCTGATTTACGACACTGTGACTGCTTCGCTCCAGATTATTACTCAAGGCAACGTGCTTTCATATGGTAAGGACTGGGAAGTAGTGAAAATGAAACCTTATCTTTTTGCCCTCAGGCTGAAGACATGGAAAGATTTCTTCTGGAAGGTCAACACTTCCCGTAAAGAAGTCTACATGATCAAGGATATTGAGTTCCCGAAGATGGGAGGCACTTCAAAGACACTGGAAAACGTGATGGTCAAACCCACCGGTGATGCCATGACCCCTGAAAGGTTCCAGCTGATGTTTGGTTCAGCTTATATGGCATATCTGCCTGATACAAAAACGCAGCAGATTGTCACAGAAGGTGTTGTTCTGTCATACTGCCAGGACTGGGAAGTAATCCAGCTAAAACCATATCTTTATCATTTCAAGCAGAATATGTGGAAAGCTTTCTTCTGGCATGTCAATTCATCCAGGAAAACTGTAAATCGTGTAAGCGGTGGTACTTTCGGCCAAATGGGAGGTGATCTTAAACCTTTGGATATCAAGTTGGTTACTTATTGATATCCTGTTAATTTTACTTCTTTATATTTTTATTACGGGTTCAGGGATTCACCTTGAACCCTTTTTTTATTGTTATAAGAGAGTACTTGGAGCTGCATAACAAAGAAAATGGCTTAAATATATGCCAGTGATAAAAGTGTATTATTGGGTTTAATAATTAGTGAAATATTAATCCAATCTTTTCAGAATTTCGTATAATCAAACTGATGGTCTTGTATCTGAAATTTGAAATATCTGAATATTTTTTAAAAATGCAGAATCCAAAGAATAGTATGAACAAGGAGTGCTAATGAAGTGTTATTTTTTATGTTCAGCATTAATAGTTTTACTCATTTCCTCATCTTTAGTTTGGGGCAGTGAGGTTATTAAATTCAAACACGCAAATCAGAGTGATGAACCGGTAATCTTTGCCCCGGGAATAATTTCCACTGGGCAGGAAGAGAGTTCTATAACTTTTACTCCGGATGGTATCAATTGTTATCTGGTAATTCAGGGTTCTATTTATTTCAGTAAATTCGTGGGAGGGCAATGGAGTGAACCGGTATTGGCTCCATTCTCCGGCAAATATATGGATATAACACCTCATATATCACCGGATGGCGCTCGTTTCTATTGGACCTCTTACCGCCCGTTAGATGGTGGAGAGGAGCCAAGTAAATATACAAACATATGGTATATGGATAAAATCGGAGATGGATGGAGTGAACCTAAGCCTGTCGGCCCTCCTGTCAATGGTGAGTATGATGCCGACAGCCCATCAGTTACTTGTGATGGCACACTTTACTTTGGCGCTTATTTTGAGGATGTCGGCGCAAGGGTTCTTAGATCCCGTATGAAAAATGGAGAATTTACTAAACCCGAATTACTTCCTGAAACTATAAACCATGGCTCGGCATTTCACGGTTGTATCGCACCCGATGAAAGCTATCTTGTAATCCCGATGTTTGGGAAAAAAGATTCATATGGCTCGACCGATTATTATATCTCATTCAGGGATAAGGATGATAATTGGACCCCGGTAATAAACATGGGTAAAGCGGTTAATTCATCAAAAGTTGAATCCGGCCCTTATATTACCGCGGATGGAAAATACTTTTTCTTTGGTGGGTATGCAGATCCTGTAGCACAATTTGACGAACCTGTGACCTATCAAAAAATTCTTTCTATGCATACGAAAGCTGGATATGAAAAGGGTGATATATATTGGGTAAGTAGCAGCTATATAGAGAAATTGCGCGCAATTGCTTATCAAAAAAACGGAGATGATCAATGAGAACAAAAATAACTCTTCTGGAGAAATATATTATTTTAATATTATGCGTGGGATTTATGACAGGTGTAGACTTGAAAGCTTTAGAAAGTGAAAATTCGGCTGATTCCGCACCGGAAATCTTTTTGCCGGGGATTGTCTCGACGGGGTTAGATGAATTTGACATTTGTATCTCACCCGATGGAAACGAGATTTTTTATACTGTTTTTGTTGATGGAGTGGGTGCTATCATAACAGTAAAAAATAGTGAAGGCATCTGGAGTCATCCGGAAGTCGCTTCGTTTTCTGGAAAATATTCCGATTTATCTCCTATTTTTCATCCGAATGGCGTTGATCTATATTTTATTTCAAACAGGCCTCTGGATAATAATTCAGTTCCCGAAAAATATTTTAATGTTTGGGTCATTCACAAAATGGATACTGGTTGGAGCGAGCCGAAAGCGCTTGGGTCTCCAGTTAATGGGAATTGGTCGGTAGGCAGCCCGCATATACTTGAAGATAATACATTGTATTTTTCCAAGAGGATTGACGGTAAATGGGATGGAATATACAGAGCATTGTATAAAAATGGAATGTACTCGTTGCCGGAGAAACTTCCATTGAACATATCATTTGTTGAACCTCATTTTTTTCACGGTCATATAGATCCGTTTTTTGCTCAAGCGAATTTCAGCATTGCTGTGGATGGAAGTTATCTGATTGTGTCTTCTGTGAAAGGAAAAGGCGCTCAGGGTAGATCTGATTTGTATATCATCCAACGGGATAAGGATGATAACTGGAGTGAACCTCTTAACCTTGGAGCAGCCATAAATTCCAGAGAATACGAAATATCTTCATTCCTTTCGTTGGACGGAAAATTTCTTTACTATCAAAGCAGCGTCCCCAAGATACATATCAAGATGGATAAGTCAGTTAAATACCCGGATCTGAAAAACGACCTGTTAAAACCCGAAACAGGAAGCATGGACATCTATAGAATTAATATCGATAAGATATTAGATTTAATAAAACATTAGTAATCACAAAAGGGTTTTAGATTATTTAGGGGTACTATTTTGTAGAATTGTACTTCTGATCTTAATGTAATCTTCCTTACAGTTATTCGATATATTTATGATATATAAATATTTGTATGAGGAGACGACATGTTCAACTTAAAAATACCAATACAAAGTTTTAAGTACTTCTATGTAATAATTATCTTTATCATATTGTTTGGCGTAACACAGGTTATCGCCGAAACAGGTGATTTACCTGATGTATATATAGATAAAGTTGATGTAGTACCGTTCTCAGGTCCATCTTTGGTTGACGGACAGAAAGCGATCATGAAATGCCTTGTTAAAAGGGGTAACAAAGAAGTTCCCACATTCCACGTGGCTTTTTTTATGGGGCATCAGCTGATAAAAGAAGTGCGTGTCAAGAAAAACCAGTTCATATCAGGGGAGAAGCTGGTCCAGGCAGGATTCAAATATAATGCTTCCATAGCAGATTATAGTTGCATAGCTGATAACAGGAACATTATAAAGGAATCTAACGAGACGAATAATAAGATGGGGATATCGGTAGCATCTACTTCTGAAAACACGAATGAAAAAGATCCGACAACTCCGGGTGGCGGTGATGACTCGCCAAAGAATAAACAACAGTCTCTCGATCTTGCAGTTACCAAAATCTCAGTTGATACAGGTGGAACTGAAGTCATTGATAAGGTCAGATGCTATTATAAATATGTTGGTGATCCGGTTGAGACACCCTGGCAGGTGGAATTTACTGCGCGCAATGAAAGCATTAAGGAAACAGTGACAGCAGGTAAAGCGGAGCTGCAGAAAGGCGAAGGATATATTGAGATCGCCGGTTTTTCCAAATATAGTCTAAAGACAACCGACCAGGATATGAACCTTAAATGTATACTTGATTCCGGGAATACCCTGACAGAGCAGAATGAACTGAATAATGAGGCTACATATCAACCAATAAAAATCATTGTTATTAATCCGACTCAACCAAAAGCGCAGTCACCTACTTCTGACCTGATAGCAAAGAAAGTTGTTGTTGTCCCAAAATCCGGAACTAACGATGTTGATGAGATATGGTGTTTCTATGAGTTTAAGGGTACACCTATCCCTTCATCTCAGCTTAAATATGAGATGATTGTTGAAGGCCTTTTGACCTTTAAAAGACCGGGTAATTTCAATGTTACAAAACAGGGGCAAAGTTTCATATTTATTAAAAATTTTATTGATACTTTCGGGATGCACCTGGATTACAGGAATATGAATAAGAAAATATCCTGTAAACTTGATACCGGAAATGACATCAAGGAAACTTATGAGACAAACAATTCGGTTTCCTTTAATGTCAATGATAACAAAATGCCGGCATTCGCGCCCTCTGACGCGATTTTCCCCGATCTTAAGATTGATGAAGTAGGTTATGACCGGAAGACGGGGGTTACGCAGATTTTTGGTGTAAACTTGATCGGGAATTATTCCTGCAAATGGTCTTTAAACGGCCCAGAGGTTAAAGGAACGGCTGTTCTGAAAATGACTTTAGGCAGTGCCGAGATTTATAAGGTTACTCTGACGGAGGAAGATCTTAAGAAATATGGCGGAACTATTGAGATCGGGTATAAGGGTAACAATTTAGCTCCGATTGGAACATCACAATCAGTAATTTATAAATGTGCGATAGATACATCAGATCAGGTATTTGAAGCTGATGAATCCAACAACAGCAAGCAGATAGAGTTTAGGTGGAAGTAATTTATAATTAAAATATTAGGGTACAGGGATTATCCCTGGACCCTTTAAAATTATCCATCTGTAAAAGTGTAATCTATCTAACTATATTTTTGCGAAAATATGGTCATAATAAAATATCAAAAGGGGATTCCATGAATATAAAAAATATTAGGAGTTTTTTAAAAACTTGTTTTCTGTTGATATGTTTGTTTATAAGTTTGGGCGTTTTAGAAACTTCAGGCGCTGTTGTAGAGCTACCTGATATTTATATTGATAAAATTGAAATTGTGCCGTTCCAGGGTGATCAATTTAAAAATGATGAGAAAGCTCTAATCAAATGTTCGGTGAAACGCAATGAAACTGCGGTTGGGGATTTTCATGTAGCTTTTTATCAAGGGACAAATTTTTTAAAGGAAATACGCGTTCAACCGAATCAATTTAAAAATGGTGTAATTATCCTTGAAGCTGGATTTAAATATAATTCAGCAATCAAGACATATTCATGTGTTGCAGATTCAAGGAACAAAATAAAGGAATCCGATGAAGTAAATAACCGAAAAGAACATGATATTAGCACTCAGCCGCAGACCTTGGTATCAGTAATAACTATTCCCACGCTGACTCAGACAGTAGTCTCAAAACCTGTGAACGATATCCAGCCTATTGGTATGTACATGCGATATGAAAATGGGCAGTTCACTGGCCAGGTGTACTGTTTTTTCCATCATACAGCTGAGAACGTGGAAGTGCCCTGGGAAAGCGGATTAATATATGGAAAAGTGTATTGGCGGAGTCAACCAAGTAAGGGTGAATACGGCGCTGTAATTTTTAAGATTCCGACCACTTTTACTAAAGAGATGTTTAACGGGAAAGCGATTTGCAGCCTGGACAATATGAATGTTATCAAGGAAACAGATGAGCAGAACAACAGGCTAGTTTATAATATGAGTAAAAACTTTGTGCCGCGGGGAGAACATTTTTACGCAGCATTGCTGCCATACCAGGTTGTGCCCAGGCGGGATTTTGAGATAACTGCACTGGAGTGGGAAGCGGAACATAGGCTGAGCAGTATGGCATCAATGATTCCAAAGGGTAAGTTCAAATGTAAATGGGTGTATAAAGGTGATGCTGACTTACACAATTGGAAAATCAATCTGACATGGAATGGCTCCACAATTGATCAAACAACAATTATTACTTCTTCGAGTCACAGTGAAGGCTTAATAGAATTCAAGTTTAACGGAATGGATTCGGGTCCGGAACAGATGATCGTAAAGTGTATTGCAGATCCGGTAAATGAAATAAAAGAAAATAATGAAGACAACAATACGGGTGAGCATATATTCAAATGATAATATTAATAACAAACGAAGAAAGGTGAAATTGTGAAATTTTTACCAATTGTTTTGATGCTTATTTTGGGATTGACTATATCGGTTTGGGTTTTTATGGTGCAGGCTGCAAAGGATTTACCTGATATTTACATTGATAAAATAGAGATAAAACCATTCCAGGGGACAGAATTTAAAGATGGCGCGAAAGCTATAATGAAATGTACAGTCAAGAGGGGAAATGTACCTGCAAACGCTTTTCATGTAGCTTTTTATCAGGGCTCAAAATTTATTAAAGAAATCCGTATAACACCGACACAGTTTACAAGTGGTGAGATTATCCTTAGTGCTGGATTCAATTACGATAAAAACATATTTAAATATTCCTGCGTTGCGGATTCAAGAAATACAGTCAGTGAATCAAATGAGAATAACAATAAAAAAGAATACACATATCTGCCGATTACTTACATTAATCCTGATGAAGTGGAGACTGTTCCGATTGAAGTAGTGGGTGATATCTCTGCAGATAGTATAATGATAACTGAAGTGTCAAGTTTTGTAGAATATTATCAAGTTCATTGTTTTTATCATTACAAAGGCCCCGAACTTGAAAAACCGATTCAGGCATCTATGTCTATAAAAGCTTTAAACCCGTCTTCTTTTGTGATTAGTCAAACTATTAAACCAAAACCGGATGAATATGGCATAGCTACTTTTGAGTTCAGGGATGATCATTCGATAGATGAATTTAGTGGAAAATTAAAATGTATTTTTGATATGCCGAATACTCTAAAAGAATATAATGAGAGTAATAATACAGCCGTTTTCGATAAAAATAATAATATTGTGCCTTCAGGGTCATATCCGCATCCGATAATAATTAAACCAGTCATCTTGCCGGATATAAAAGCCATGGCTTTTACGCTGAAAAGAGACACTTCTTTTTCTGATGTTATTACTAATATTATTCCTCCGGGCACATTTTATTGTTCATGGGCATGGGAAGGCGATCCTGCTGATGCTGAGTGGAAAATAAGCCTTTATATTGATGACAAGGAAGTTGAATCAAAGGTAATAACTAAAGCGGAGACGTTGAAGAGAATCGGCATAGTTCAGTTCGCCAGCAAAGGTTACCCCGGATCTACGAGTTCGACCAGAAAAGCAAAATGTGTAGTGGATCCGAATAATAAAATAAAGGAAAGAGACGAAACGAACAACGAGAAGACCATAACCTATCAGTAAAGCGATTAGAAAATAAAAGTAGGTATATGTTATAAGTTGATTTTGCGGGTTCAAAGATCATCCTTGAACCCGCAGAAAAATAATGTTGTCATTCTCCGGGATACTCCAAAGGGTTACAGCGGAGAATCTCCCTTTTAATCAAAAAAATAAGATGCAGTTGTTCGGCAGCTATCTCTCGAAGAATATTCGAGCATGAGTTTTTTATTATCGCGGCTAGGCCGCCGCTCCTAAATAAGCATCGATATATCAGAGGAGCAATCTTTATTGGTAGAGTACAATATTATATTTGACACGAACTGAAAATAATTACATATTATCTGTATATTTACGGTTGGAGATTATACATGAATAGTAAGTATTTATATGTCCTGTTGCCTATTATTATTGCATTAGTTGTTTTTGTAATTTATTACTTTGTGATTTCAAAAGAGCCTGATATTCAGCAAGGATATATCCCATTCGAGAAACCGTACAGCATTCAACCTGTTTTTAGTGAAGAAAAGGCGGATGATATCAATTACCAGTTATATAAACCGGGCAATATGACAACTGATGATAATGGCAACGTTTATATAATGGATGGAGGCAACAGCCGGATCGTCAAGTTCAACAGCAAGGGAGAATATGTTACTTCCTGGGGTCAATTAGGAGCTGCTCCAAAAGATTTTGGATTTAATGATATGGATGCGGGTAAAATTTGTTATAAAAATGGAAAAGTATATGTTTATGATAAATACCTTGACCGTGTACAGATATTTGATACTGAAGGAAATTATATTGAGGGCTTTAATCTTGAATCTATAAAACCGTTTTATGGCTTATTAGTTGATTTAAAAGGGAATATATATATAGCTCATGCCCTGGATCTGGAGACTGATAGTACAATAGATGTTTATTCAAGAGCAGGAGCAGTATATAAATATAAAAAAAGTATAGCCCCGTTACCTTTTGCTATCTCAAGTGATGGTTTAAATAAACTTTCATTAGATCAACTAGCGCTTGTTCATTTCTTTACATTATCATTCATCCAACAAGATGAAAAAGAAAATATATACCTGGTGTTCTATACATACCCTTTGATAAGGAAGTATTCCACTGACGGAAAGCTGATCTGGTCAAGGACATATTTTGACATAAGCGAATCGTTACCGCATTCCGCCAGCCCTATTTCGGTGAGATATAGAACGTTTCCCAAGCCTGAGGATGTGAAATTAGACTGGTTACTGGATAAAAATAATTTACACAAATTTTCAGTAGTTTTTTCAGTTGATATTATTAATAAGCGATTATTAATTGATGGTTATCCTCATGGGCAAATATATGTATTAAATTATGATGGGGATATCCTGGGGGCGTACTATCCGTTCGATATACTTAAAAAAGATCCTGATTATCTTGCCGAGCACTTTACTTATAGCGATGAAATAAAACCCGCGTGGAAATTATGTTATGACAGTGTGACCGGGAGAGGCTATTTCACGCATATTTTTGATGCATTGTTTTATATGGGAACATTAGATCATTAAAAAATAGAGGTAAGTATGAATAAGTATCTTATGTTGCTCTCTTTGTCTCTTGTAGTGGCTATATTGATATTCATGTCAGGTATTTTTTCAACAGATTCTATAAAAGCTGAACAATGCGAGCAAGATCAAGGCTGTAGCTGGGTAACCTGTATTGGGAAGTGCGCTGGTGGAGAAGGTGGAGGATGTACTGATGGTGAAGTAAAGTGGGATCCTATACAAAGGGATGGACGATATATAATCTGTACGGGTTCTACATATTGTAATGGTTATAAGTGGATTATCAGTTGTGCAAATTGATGAGATAATCTAATACAATTGTTTTAAATAATTAAATCTTTTGCGGGTTCAAGGATCATCCTTGAACCCGCATTGTGTTTTCCTTCAACTCTGATTCGAGAGATTATTTATCTTTCAGGGGTTTGAGGCAGAGGAACCAGTCGAGGCATTTATAATCATCCCCGGCGGATTTTACCCTGTCCTCAGCCTGTCCGCATGATCCCGGAGGCGGGATTATCACGTCATCACCTGGTCGCCAATCTGCCGGTGTCGCCACCCCGTGTTTATCGGAGGTCTGCATCGCCATCAGTATCCTTTTCAGTTCATCAAAGTTCCTGCCGTTCGACAGCGGGTAGTATATCAGCGCCCTGATGATACCCTTTGGGTCGATGAAGAAAACAGCGCGTACAGCCTGTGTGTCGCTTGCGCCCGGTTGGACCATACCGAAGCTCTTTGCGACATCCATCTTCAGGTCGGCAATCACCGGGAACTTGACTTCGATGTTTTCCATATCCTTGAATTTGATTTTTTCCTTGATAGTGCGCAGCCATGCGATGTGGCTGAAGTGGCTGTCAATGGAGAGGCCTATCAATTCGGTGTTGAGCTCTTTGAATTCTTTTTCCATCTTTGCGAAGGTCATAAATTCGGTTGTACATACCGGTGTGAAGTCTGCGGGATGCGAGAACAGGATAACCCATTTACCTTTATAATCTTCAGGGAAATTGATCTCGCCCTGTGTGGTTTTCGCTTTGAATGCAGGCGCTTTTTCGCCGATCAGGGGTACTCGTACTCTTTCCTCTTCTTTTGCTTCCATAATTTCCTTTTCGCTCATTTTTCTCTCCTTATTATTTATTAATTTGTAATAGTATTTCTGCATTTGTTGCATAAACCTTTGATTTCAATCTGAGTGGTCGTAACTTCCCCGATATTATTTATCGATTCAGGCACGGGAATTTTATCCAGGTTCTCATCATAAAGGTCATATATTGTTCCGCATATTGTGCATATGAAATGATGATGCGGCTTTAAATTACCGTCAAATTTTGCCCTTTCACATGGAAAACCAACTGTAGAAATAAGACCGTGTTTTGCCAGCAGCCACAGGGTTCTGTAGACTGTATCCAACGAAATGGAAGGCATTGAAGGTTTGAGTTTTTCAAATACTTCCATTGCGTCGGGATGGATGTGAGATTCAGCCACAAACTTAAGAATCTCCAATCTTTGTTGCGTAGCTTTCAGGCCTTTTGACTTGATGTTTTCTGTTAATTCTTCGTATGTTACTTTCATCTTAACACCTCGGGTATTATTACGGGCTTAGAATGGATATATTCCTAAGTAAGAATAATTCTTAATAAAAAACTTATTTGAGGAACTGCTAATTTTATAAAGATGCCAGGCAAAATTTTATATAGAAAAAGTGTATTAATTTCCTGAACAGCTTATGTTAGAATGTGCCCAGAGGAGATGTTAGAGTGAAACATTTAGTAAAACCTGATGGGATTCTGGACGCTCATCTGCTCGAACTGTTCGAAAATGCGGAAAAGAATCCTAATAAAACGGACATATTTATTACCCTCGGAAAAGCGCTTAATCTTCGCGAATATACATGTGAAGCGAGGGGAATATTTGAAAATATACTTGAAAAAGAACCGGATAATAATTTTGCGTCTTATGAATACATCTTTGCTGTAGGCCTTGAAGATGATGCAATGCGTGATCTTGCCGGTGTATATGAAAAAAAATACAATAGTAAAAAGAATTTCATCACAGTGCGCAACCTCGCGTTGATTTATCATTATATTGGCGAGACAGAGAAAGCGAATGCACTATGTGAAGAGATGCTTGCACTTGATGATAAGGATTATACCGCATACGAGGTTTATGCTTATCTTCATTTCTGGCAGGATCAGTATGACGAGGCTCTTGCTTATGCGAAAAAAGGGCTACAGGTTAAAAAGGACAATTGCAGGTCATGGAGATTAGTAGGGCATTGCCAATTCGAGAAAAATAATCTGGATGAGGCCGAAGCTGCATATAAAGCAGCGATCAGTTATGAAGAAGGTTACCTTAGGGGCTGGTATTCTCTTGGGCAGTTAATCCTCAATTACCCTGACCGTTATGCCGAGGGCCTGCAAAGCATTTCAAAAGCTATTTCTATAAATCCGGGTTACTGGAACAGCTATTTCACCATGGTGAATTTTTACCTCGGCAATAAAAGGCACACAGAGGCCCTTGCGGAATGCTACAGGATCCTCACACTCTCGCCTCCGCCAGCTGTGATGATAGAGGCTTATAATTACCTGGGATTGTTATATTATTCAAAGGGTGAACATCGAAAAGCGTTAATGAACTTCCAGAAGGTCCTGGAAAAAGAGCCTTCTTCCAGTCTCGCGCTTTACTATATCGGCCAGATCAAATTAAAATCCGGCGAACCTGAACAGGCGCTGAATTATTTCGAGAGGTCCATAGAAGCGGATCCCAATTTTGTATGGCCTTATACTCAGTCAGGTTTCGCGTTGATCGAGTTGAAACAGCTGGATAAGGCGACAAAAAAATTCAACCGTGCTCTTGAACTTGATTCCAATGAGTACTGGGCATATATGGGGCTTGCGGATATCTACAGGAAAAACCGCAAACAGAAGATGCAGCTCGATATGATGCTAAAAGCTGCAGCGATCGAACCGAATGACAGTGATGTGCAGAACAGATTGGCGATAGCTTATGAGTGTAACCAGGATGTAATAAAAGCGGAAGGGGCTTATCTGCAATCCCTCAAGTTTGACCCGATGAACAGAAAAGCGGCGAACAACCTTGGTTATCTCTATGAGAAAGAATTCGAGAAAACAGGAAATACTGATTATAAAAATAAGGCAATAGATGCGTGGAAAAGACGTTTATTAATATGCAGGGATACCAACAGTTCGATGACTGGGGCAATAAATCATCTACAGAAGCTCGACGTTAGAGAGTCCCTGATAGAAAAATGGATTGAAATAGGACAAATCAAAGAAGATAAATAAAATCTTCTTTCTTGAAGCAAAAAAGGTTTTCAAACGTATAATCTTTTTAAGAAACCAATAGGAGGTATACAATGTTTAAAAGTGGTTCAAGGAAATTGTTTTTGTCGTTACTGCTTGTTGCAGTATTATCATTACCGGTTTTAGCGGATTATAAAATTACGCAGAAAAACCATATGGATGGAATTATGGGTCAACCCCCGACCGATCAGGTTATAGTGATTCTTTATTCAAATGCAGGGGTTAGGCAGGATATTAATGAACAGTCTTCTATCCTTTTCCATCCAAACGGCGACATGATTTTTCTCAATCATGCTGAAAAAAACTATTCTGTAATCGATTTTGAACAGCTAAAACCTATGCTCGATATGGCGATGGGGATGATGGGAGAGATTAAAACCGATGTTTCAAATACTGGAAAAACACAGAAAATCGGTAAATACCCAACTACCTTGTGGAAAGTAAAAATGACTTCGCAGATGTTCAATATGGATCTTGATGTTTATGTCACACCTGAAATCAAGCAGGGAGATATTTATAAAAAGTTCCAGGAGAAATGGGCATTGATGCAGGGTCCGATGGCGGATATGGTCAAAAAGATGAATTCTATGGACGGATTTGCAGTAAAAACAGTTGGGTCAGTGTCTGTTATGGGTCAGACTGTAAATATGATTAATGAGGTAACAGAAGTTGATAGTAAGGCTATCCCAGCAAAAATGTTTGCAGTACCTGCCGGTTACACCAAAACCGAATTTAATTTAACGGATATGCAGGGTTTGAAATAAAGTTAATTTAGTATACAATCACACCCCGATGCCTGTTGCATCGGGGTTTTATTTTTTTAATCGAACATTCGGTTACTAAATACGTAAACTTTATTGAATATTTACAGGAGGACAACATGAATTTAAGAAAGAACTTTGCGCTCGCATGTACATTACTGCTCGCGCTGATGGTTGCTTTGCCGGCAGTAGCGGACTATAAAATTACCCGTTCAGATACGGCTGTTGTTGGTGATAAGGCTCAGGATCCAGTTGAACAAGTTATCTATCTTTCCGATCATGGTATGCTTATTAAGACAAGTGAAGATACAGCAATATTATATAATGCTAAGGAAGATGAGATATATTTCCTTCTTACTGGAAATAAACAGTATATGAAAATGGACTGGGCAAAAGTTGCAGCTCAGAAAGAAGCGTATTCAAAATTGATTGATAGCATGACCTTTACTTTTAAAGACACCAAGAGAAAAGAAAAAGTAGGCGAATGGAATACCAATGTTTGGGAAATGATCGTTGAAGGTTCCTTTGGTAAGAGTGAGATGAAATTCTATGAATGCCCTGATTTAAAGACCTCTCCTGCTATCGAAAAAGCGACCGATAAATTTACAGCGATGAATCCTTTTAGCAAACCAGAAATGGTCACTGAAATGAAAAAGATGAAAGGGTTTCCTGTGAAAACAGTCATCACCCAGGAAACACCGGGTGGTAGTTCTGAAGTGACTCAGCTTGTAACAAAAATCGAAGAAAAAGATCTTAAACCTGATATGTTTGAATTACATAAAAAGTTTAAAGAAATTGATTTTGATTATGTAAAATTTAATAAAATCCAGGCTGCAGCAAATAAAAAGTAAATAATTACTGTATCAGATTTTTAAAAAGGGCTCTCCGGAGCTCTTTTTTTTTGAACAAATCTACATTACTCCTGTCTAATTCAATTGGGTGGTTTTTATGGGATTGTTGTGTTTATGAAAAAATGAATAATCTTGCGTGAGTGTGTATGTTTTCAAAGGACAAGTTTGATGTTATACTCAGCATGCTCGAAACTATTACTATCGATGAGGAGTATTTCCGCTTGCCCGAAGTTGAAATTAACAGGGAAGAAGAGGCATTACTTATCCACCGCGCATTAATGGGCGAGGATGAAGCTTTCACGGACCTTGTCAGGATTCATCATAAAATGGTGTTCAACTTAGGCTACAGGTTTTTAAACTCTGCTGAAGAGGCTGAAGAGCTGACGCAGGAGGTATTTCTTCGTGTTTACAGGTTCCTTCCGAGATTTAAAAAGGAATCCAGCCTTAAAACATGGATATATAGAATAACGGTTAATTCCGCCCTGAACAGGCAGCAATGGCTAAAGAGAAGAAAATCTGAAAAACACGTTTCTTTAAATCAGAAGAATAATGATGACGAAAGGGAGCTCCAGGATATAATCCCGGATGAAAGCCCCTCTCCAGAAAATAGTACAATAAATACGGAATTACAGAACAAAATCCAGGAATGCCTATCTAAAGTACCGAAGAAGCTCAGAATTGCGGTGATTCTTCGGGATATTGAGGGGCTGTCATATGAAGAGATTGCGGTCGCTCTTGGAATTAACGACGGTACAGTTAAATCACGTATTGCAAGAGGCAGATCGGCACTGAGGGATTACCTCAGTGATTATATAGAGGTAAGAAATGACAACTGAGGTTATTAGAACGAAAATATCAGCTTATATAGACGGAGCGCTTAATCCTTCTGAGAGGGATGAGGTTGCCCGTCTGATAAAAGAAAACAGTACGTGGGAACAAGAGTACAAAGCGATTAAAAAAACCGCTGAAATACTCTCACAACTTGATCGCCTCAGTGCACCTGAAGACCTTGTACATAAAGTGAATCGTTCGATTGCCCTCTCGAAGAAAGGCTTGCTGAACAGATTCAACGACCATTTTACTTTCACACTCACACGTTCTCCGGTATTCCAGTATCTTGCATTAATTGTAGCTCTGGTTGTGATTGTTTTTTCAGGTTCATTGATAATTCTCAAAGATAATATTTTTAAAAATGATCAGACAGCCAGGATGCTAAAGGAGACTGACTGGGTTGATAAGAAGGTTAAGGAACTTGATAAACAGATCGCAAAAGACGGCTATAAATGGATGCACTTGAGAATTAATGATGATGGAACCGTGGAAGTTCGTCATATTGGCGAAAAAGAACCAGAAGCTGCTAATGAAGATGATTTTGTAGCTGAAAATAAACCTATCCGGCAATTAAAGGGGAAAGATTTAACAAGAGAGAAATCTCCAACTGCATCCAGTATGGATAAGAAAGAAAATTTGACGAAAAAAAGTAGTCCTCGGTTGAATGCACCTGTACGGATGAATGAGGATAAAAAAGATACAAAAGCAGCAGAAGAAGAACAACTACACTCACTCGGTTACCTGAGCGATTCCTCCAAGAGTGAAGTTAAAGAAGAATTGGCAGTGGATTCGGCAATTGCAGCTAAAAGTGATAAAGAGAAAGCTCAGTCAGATAAAGAAAGAGCTGAGGACAGGTTAGCCGCAGCGAAAGCAGCTCCCCCGACAAAGACTGAACCAGCAATGGAAGGTTCTTCAAGAATGAAAGTTCGAAGAAAAACCAGCATTCCAGGGCGAACACAGGTGGCTGAATCTCAATCCGAAACGCCGGCTCCTGCGCCGGATAAAAATATTCAAATTGAAATTACTCAATATCCAACTCTTATAAAAATAGGCAAACTCCATAAAGCCGACTTGAGAAGGATTAAGCAGGATTCGATTACCGCAATATTGACAATTGATCCGGAAGGAATTGTTGAATCTGCGGAACTTCTCGAGGGCACTGGTATTGAATCAATCGATCAGAGAGTGATAACTCTACTCGAAAAGGCAAAATTTGAACCGGCCTATACAAAAGATGGACCTGTTTCATATACATTTAAAATCAAACTTGATCTTAAATAATACAAATAATCCTGATTTTACGGAACCTGATATTATATACCTTGTCTATCCATCTGAACTTGATTTAAAAGTAATAAATTGAAACAGAAAGGATAAACATAATGAAAACTTATAAAACTCCATTAATTTCATTTTTAATGCTTGTTTCACTTTCTTTGCTGGTTTCCGCGCAAGCTTTAATCATGCCGGAACCTCCCAGGAGAGTGCAAAGATTCGAAGATTTTGAAGTTAAAAGTATCAATGTTAAGGTAATTATTGATAATTTTGCTGCTGAAACTATCGTTGAACATGTATTCTATAATCCCAATAACTTTATTATGGAAGCGCAGTATATCTACATTCTCCCGGAGAATGCGGTTGCTACGGGTCTTTCGATGTGGATGAACGGGAAAAAGGTAAAGGGAGAGCTCCTGGATAAGGACAAAGCACGTGGGATATATGAGGATATTGTCAGGAGAATGAAAGACCCGGCGCTCCTCGAATTTGCCGGATGCAATATGTTCAAGGCGAGGATATACCCGATCAATCCCCGAAGCACACAGAAAATAGAAATTCGCTATCACCAGGAGCTTCCGGGCAGTTCAGGTATAGTTGAATACCGTTATCCCCTCAGGAGTGATAAATTCTATAAAAAGCAGACATGTAGTTTTGTGTTTGATCTTAAACTGAATTCTAAAAAGAAAATTAAATCGGTTTATTGCCCCACTCATGAATTGGATATCGTAAAGAAGGATGATTACAGCGCAGTTGCTTCTTTGGAGAAGAAAAATTTTAAATCCAACCGAGATCTTCAGCTGTTCTATACTTTAAGCGATAAGGAATTCGGCCTGAATCTTCTGACCTATCGTCCTGATAGAAGTGAAGATGGTTACTTCATGCTGCTTCTTTCTCCGAAAACCGATATTGATAAAGATGATGTCCAACCAAAGGATATAGTATTTGTCCTGGATCGTTCAGGTAGTATGGAGGATGACGATAAAATCAGCCAGGCAATACGCGCACTTAAATACGGCGTGAAGAACCTTAATTCGGAAGATCGATTCAACGTCATTACATTTTCAACAGAAGAGAAGCTGTTCCGAAACTCATTAGTTCCGGCAAATAAAGATAACATCCAATCTGCATTAAAATTTCTTGAAAAAACTGATGCGGCTGGTGGAACTAATATCTATGATGCATTGGATTCCGCAAGGAAAATGTTCAAGGGCAAGGGTTTAAAAGCTATAGTGTTTCTTACTGACGGACTACCGACAGTGGGGGAGACCAATACCGATAAAATTATAAAACTCTTCGGTAATGATCATAGTGATGACCTTCGTGTTTTCTGCTTCGGTCTTGGTTATGATGTAAATACTAAGTTACTTGATTCCATTGCCCAGGAGAATAAAGGTACTTCGGATTATGTTAAACCGTCGGAGAATATCGAGATCAAAGTAACATCCTTCTTTAACAAGATAAATTATCCCGTATTGACGGATCTCGAGTTAGATTTTGGTAAAGTTGATGCAAGTCTGCTTTATCCAAAATCTCTGCCTGATTTGTTTAAAGATACGCAGCTTGTAGTATATGGCAGGTATTCAGGGAACGGTTCAACCGCTGTAGAACTTACAGGAGAGATAAAGGGAAAGAAAAAGAAATTTGTCTATGATGCATCATTTGCTAAAGAAAGTGATGAACATGAGTTTATAGCATACCTCTGGGCAGCCAGGAGGATTGGACATCTACTTGATGAAATAAGGTTGAATGGCGAGAACAGTGAGCTAAAAAACGAGATTATCAAACTTTCCAAAAAATATGGGATTGTAACACCTTATACATCCTATCTTGTTACTGAAGACGAAAAAATTGCCAGAACGCGAAGAGATTTTAATGGGCCTGCAAGTGGAGCAAATGCGCTTGAAGATGCCGAATCTGATTATTCTGCTGCGCCAAGTGTTGGTCAATATACCGGAAGAGCCGCAGTTAAAGAATCAACAAGGATGAAAAAGATCAAAGGAGAGGAATCAATCTCTGAAGGTATGATAAGCGATAAAGTACAGCATGTAGCCGGTAAAACTTTTGTTATGAAAGACGGTATATGGGTGGATTCCGCTTACAACGAAAATATGAAATTGAAACGGATTAAATTCGGCAGCGATGAGTACTTTAGGTTTGTTTCAAAGAACACAAAATATTCTAAGTTCTTTGCACTCGGTTCTAAACTTATTATAGTAATCGAGGGAGATGCTTACGAGATCTATGAATAATCTCCGTTAATAAAATAACAGCGGGTGAGATTTCCTCACCCGCTGTTTAATTTTACGATTTTTTCTTTTTAATCAACAAGTCTGATATAGCCGCTTTTACCACTTATTTTACGATCCATAGTTGAAACTACTATCCGTAGTGCGTCTCCACCCGGAATAACTCCATCCCCAACAATGGGAACATCTACCCATGTATAAGATCTGGTTGTGGGAGGCAGATTATCGACTATGAAATTATACCTTGGATCAAGCCCGTCAACCCAAATCATAAGATTTTCGGTAATATTTTCTGCACGGAAACGAATTATCAGCGAAGTTCCACGATGTACGGTTACACCTTCTGTAGGCTGAGTAACGGTAATCTTCTGGTTGGTTATCGTGAAGTCATTGTCGCTTTCATCCATCCCTGGTTTTGTTTCTCCTGAAGCAATGCGCAGGAAGTATTCAGAACCATTAGAAATATCATCTGGAACGGCCCAGTTATAGCGATATCTGTTTCCACCTAGTGATATGGGAACGACATCATGGATTGAATAGACCATTGAACCGCCTTCTCTGATATAAATTGTCGGATGGCCTATATCGTTTTCAGTTTCCCACTCAACACGATAGGTTTCACCTTTGTAAAGAGTTTCGCCACCATTCGGGCTAAGAACTTTAATCTTTGCAAAACGGTCGGAAACATCCATGTAAAGTGAACCTGAAACGGTCGGAAGTTCTTTTATAGTGAATACATTATTACTTAAATCAACAACCGTTGATTTACCATAATCTATTCTAATCATAATTTTGTATTTTGTGTTTCCAGCAACATCATTGGGGATTTTCCATTGAAATTCATGCTGCATTGGTTGACCTGGCATTAATCCAAAATCTGTTATATGTGAAACAGTCTTACCGGAACCAAGTATCAAGAATATTTTTCCTTTTGCTTTTGCAGATGTACACTCCCATCTAATCTTCATAGTAGAGCCGACTTTATACGTTTCTCCACCATTAGGCGCAACGACATGTAAATGGAATGCCGCTTCAACGGAAAATGCGAAGAGGCAGCTGATTATAACGAAAGATAGCATGAGTTTTTTCATCGTAGTGTCTCCTTAATTATATTTATATTGTAGCAGGTTATGTAAAGAATGATGTTATCTAGTTAACACTTTTAGATGCTGGATGAAATCCTTAAAGTGTTGTAAGATTGTCTAATAATTTGATAAATCTGTCTTCATTTAACCCGACTGAGAAAATAATACTGCTCTTATTAACATTGAGAATCAGGCTATTGTCGTTTGAATCTGTCGCTCTGATGATTTGGTTATTCAGGATTAAATCTGCTTTATCAGAAATTCCAAGCTTAGTTGTAATTGCCTGGACATCTTTTTTTATTTCATCCTCATCTGAGTATTTTAAAAAGATAAACTTTACAGAATTGTCCAGTTCCATGCAGATTCCCTCTTTAAAACTTAGAGGTCTATCAAGGTAGAAATCATATTTATCCATCAGTGCAAGGGGTCCCATTATATAGGTGGTCTTTTCAACGGCAGGAATATTTAATTTTTCTGTAAATTTAATTAATTCGGGCTTTTCACCTGAAAAATCTATTTTATCCGCAACAATTTCCCCGATTTTTTTCATCGCTTCGGATAATGCCGATGTGTTTTTCCTGCTGGCAATGGTGACCAGGTAATTTCCCTTCCATATGTTGATATAATAACCTTCGTCTATAGCTTCCTGGCCAATATCGATTTTTTGCCCCCTGGAAGCCGTTTTAAAAGAATAAATCCCATATGCTGCAGATGAATTTTTCATCCTGTAGATTTCCAGATCGATATATTCACCTTCTGATGTTTTGTATTCCTGAACGGCAATTTCCACGAATCCATATTCATGGTAGAGATCAGCTCCTCCATTAATAAGCATGAACAGGTCATCACCCGCATAGTATTGAACATCATCAGATTTTTTTAACCCCTCGATTTCAGTGGGGATTAATGCTGTTACGTTGAGATTTGAAGCCTTAATGGTGTTGTCTGCAAAAAGATACATTCTGGGGAAGCATAAAAACAATGCTCCCCCCAGAAATATGAACCATAATAATGCTTTATTCATCCGATCATCTGTCTAAGCAGATACCTCTTTAATTTTGAGTTTTTTATAATCTATCTCGCCTAACCCATATTCTTTTGCCATAGTAATCATCTGGGCATCCTTGATTTTAAAACCCATTTGATCAAGAGCAAGTTTATCGATTGCAACTGGGTCGGTCCCTGCGCATATGGTATCCAGTTTCATGAGTTCCCCGGGGCCAAATGGGCCGTTCGATACCAGGAATTGAGTTTGATCCATTATCAACAGGTCTGGTTTACGGAGCAAGTTTACATCAGCGATACACTGATGGATATGCCGTAAGCTTTCCGAACTGTGTTGGTCGCTCGAATTTGATCCGCGATGAAAATATATGTTGGTAGAACGAGAGGTTGCGCCCATCATGTTTTTCAATGTACCGGTAAAATAGCAGCTGCCGTGTTGTTTGGAAATTGTTACGTTAATCAATACGTCAGCTTCCAGGAGTTCGACAGCGATTTCCGCCTCTTTCAGCGCTTTCCCTTTCACCGGGACTGTTTTCATCTCCTGTTTGCCATCTTTCATCCAGTTTATAAGGGATTCATATTTTTTACTGAATTCCTCATCGATTTCCCAGTATCTATCTCTTTTCTCAGGTATGGAGTATACAGTCTTCGCTCCTGCATCCTTGCAGAGTTTTGCAACGGCGAGAGAAATACGTGGATTCACAGCCGATCCCGGATGTTTGAAAGATGAGTTGATAAGCAATGCAACAGTAGATTGTTTAGGTACGAATTTACTTATTCCACCGATTATATCTATGGCTTTAATGGTATTAGCGAAATAATCCGTTCCTTTTACTATTGAGATGTCCGCTTCAGCTGCGTTTAAAGAAATAATCCTGTTCAATGGATTTGAAACCACCGAAGCCGCACCAACGGCGAGTGAACCACCTATAAATTTCCTTCGGCTTAATTTTTTTATCATGGCACCTCCATTTAAAAATTAAATTGTATGACCTGAAATGATGTTCCGTGTAATTAAATATATGTGCAATTGAAAAAATATCAAGTTTAGTGCCGTTTCAGCCTGCATTTGAAAGTAAGTGTGCGAGGTGTATAATAAAATACAAGAGGTGACAGAATGAAACTCAACATTAAAGCGCTTGCCCTGACGATTGGTTTGGTCTGGGGAGTTGGTATTTTTCTTTTTACCTGGTGGGTAATCATTTTTGAAGGTTCAACAGCAGAACCGACTATTATCGCCAAACTTTATAGAGGTTATGACATAAGCCCGTTCGGTAGCTTGATAGGATTGATTTGGGGATTTCTCGATGGCCTTATTGGTGGTGCATTGATTGGCTGGATTTATAATTTCCTGGCTGCAAAAACTGAGAAGTGAAAGTATTCATATAGAAAGGATTTATATGACAGATTTTATAACCGTATCTGATTTGATAAGAGATTGTCATTCAAATGCAAAGATGAAAGGTTTCTGGGATGCCAGCCAGAACATTCCTGAAAAAGTAATGCTGGTTGTGACGGAGCTAGCAGAAGGAGTTGAAGCTTACAGGAACGGTATTGTAATTGGTGAAAAAGATTGTTTTGCGGAGGAACTTGCTGATGCTGTTATACGGATATTTGATATATGCGGATATCTTGAAATTGATCTCGAAAAGGAACTCCGAGAGAAGATGAAATACAATAAAACACGCCCATACCTACACGGGAAAAAGTTTTAATGAAAAAAACGGCTCATAACGAGCCGTTTTTTTATGTTCTATTTTTTTATATTCTAATATTCTATTTGTCCTTCAAAGCAGCCTGCGCTGCAGCAAGCCTCGCAATGGGAACCCTGAAGGGGGAGCAGCTGACGTAATTCATGCCGATTCTATGGCAGAATTCTACTGATGACGGTTCGCCGCCATGCTCGCCGCATATACCGACTTTTAATTCAGGTCTTGTAGAACGGCCCTTCTCAATACCCATTTTTACCAGCTGACCGATGCCATCCTGGTCGAGAACCTGGAATGGGTCTTTAGGTAGAATACCGCTTTTGACATAATTGCCGAGGAAGGCGCCTGCATCATCACGGCTGAATCCGAATCCCATCTGTGTGAGGTCGTTTGTGCCAAATGAGAAAAATTCGGCCTCTCTTGCGATCTCATCAGCGGTTAGAGCCGCTCGTGGGATTTCGATCATCGTTCCGACCATGTATTTAATATCTACCCCGGCCTTTTTCATCAGTTCCGTACCTATTCGGATTGTCATCTCCTTGAGGATATCGAATTCTTTATAGTGACCGACCAGCGGGATCATTATTTCAGGATAGACCTTGATTCCAGCCTGTTTTGCCTTGATGGCGGCTTCGAAAATCGCAGTCACCTGCATTTCGTAGATCTCAGGATAAGTGATACCGAGACGGCAACCACGATGGCCCAACATCGGGTTAAATTCTTTTAATTCCTGAACACGTTTCTTGAGTAATTCCACCGAAACGCCCATCTGCTCGGAAACTTCTTTGTCTTCCTTGTCAGTATGAGGTAGGAATTCATGCAATGGTGGATCGAGCAGCCTGATTGTAACGGGCAGTCCATCCATCGCTTTGAAAATCTGGAAGAAGTCTTTTCTCTGCATAGGCAGGAGCTTCTTCAGGGCTTTTCTTCTTTCTGTCTCAGTTTTAGAAAGAATCATTTCGCGTACTGAGGTAATTCTGTCTTCGCCGAAGAACATGTGTTCGGTCCGGCAGAGGCCTATTCCCTCGGCACCGAAGTTACGAGCTACTTTGGAATCATGCGGGGTGTCAGCATTTGTGCGGACATTTATTTTTCTGAACTCATCAGACCATTTCATGAATTCACCGAATTCGCCTGCGAGTTTGGGTTCGACCAGTTTGGCTTCGCCTTCGAAAATGTTGCCGCTGTTACCGTTGATTGAGATATAGTCACCGACTTTCAGTGTAATATCATCAAACTTGATGATTTTTTTCTTTTCATCGATGGAAAGGTTACCGCATCCTGCTACACAAGGTTTGCCCATTCCACGTGCTACAACTGCTGCATGGGATGTCATGCCACCGCGAGCAGTGAGGATTCCCTGGGCTGCATCCATACCGCCGATATCTTCTGGGGAAGTTTCCAGGCGGACCAGTACAACCTTTTCGCCTTTTTCCGCCGCTTCTTCCGCAGCATCAGCATTAAGTACTATTTTTCCTACTCCTGCGCCTGGAGAGGCAGGTAATCCTTTGCCGAGAATCCGGAGGGTCTGGCCAATTACCATCTGAGGATGAAGCAGCTGGTCGATGCTGGCAGGATCAACCCGCATTATCGCTTCTTCTTTGCTGATGAGTTTTTCCTTTACCATGTCGACAGCGATTTTAACGGCAGCGGGAGCTGTACGTTTTCCGTTTCTTGTCTGCAGGATGTAGAGCTTGCCATCTTCGATTGTAAACTCGATATCCTGCATATCACGGTAATGTTTCTCGAGGTTTTTATAAATCGTAACCAGATCTTTATATATTCCTGGCATAACCTCTTCGAGCGAAGGCAGATCATCTGATGTTTTGGCAGCCTTGTTTATTGGCCTCGGTGTACGGATACCGGCAACAACGTCCTCTCCCTGGGCTTTAACCAGGTATTCGCCGAAGAATCTTTTTTCGCCATTACCCGGGTCTCTTGTAAAGGCAACGCCTGTGGCGGAATTTTCATTAAGGTTGCCGAATACCATGACCTGTACGTTTACGCCGGTTCCAAGGTTATCCGGAAGGTTATTCAATCTTCTGTATGTTTTTGCCCTGTTGGTATTCCAGGATTTAAATACAGCTTCGATACCGAGTTTCAACTGTTCCATCGGTTCTGTAGGAAAATCGGATTTTTTATGTTTTTTATAGACCTGTTTGAACTGTTTAACGATTTCTTCGAGCGCTTTTTCATCGAGATCTGTATCAACCTTTGCGCCGACTTTCTCTTTCATAGCGTCAAATTTTTCATCGAAATGTTCTTTGGGGATCCCCATAACAACATCGCTAAACATGGTAATAAAACGTCTATAGCTATCCATCGCGAAACGCCTGTCATTAAACATACGCGCGATGCCTTCTACCGTATTATCATTAAGACCAAGGTTCAGGACTGTGTCCATCATACCCGGCATGGAAAATTTAGCGCCGGATCGAACAGAAAACAGGAGGGGGTTATTCGGATTGCCAAACTCACGCCCCATTAATTTTTCAACAGCCTTTAAATTACTCTCTACTTCTTCCAGTAATCCTGTCGGCCAGTCTCCAGTTTTCAAATATTCAATACATGCTTCAGTCGTGATTGTGAATCCGGGGGGTACCGGCAGACCCAGGCTGGACATCTCAGCCAGGTTTGCTCCCTTTCCGCCCAATAAGTCACGTAGTTTCGCTGAACCATCGGTTTTTTTAGCACTGAAAAAATATACGTATTTCTTCTTCGCCATCCCTCTTTCTCCTTTCTTCAGTATTCTCTGATCGCTCTCAAGTTTCTGAACGACTTTAACTCTTTCTCAAGCGTCTGTTCAAAAAGAAGATTCGTCCATTCAGTCACATCTGTTTTTCCAACCTTGAGGTTCCTCAAGATGGCATTATCTATCTTATTCTCAAATATTATCCCAATTATATTATACATATTCCCGTTGAATTGTTTACCTTTTTCTACGCCGTTCCTCTCACATTCTTTACAAAAAAGATACCCTTCGACCGAAGCATATAGAAATTGTTGATTGCTAAGAGGCCGTTTGCAGTGATGACATATTTTATAATCCGGTAAAGCGCCAATAAATTTCAGCAACCAAAGTTCAAAATATGCTGAGACAAGGTCTGCGGATAAACTTAGTTTAAATCCTCTGAGCATTTCAATAGTTAAGCGGAAGATATTTTCCTCTGTTAATCCATCCTGGAGAATTGTATTCAGGAGTTCAGAGTAGTAATAAAGATGAGCGGATACCGTGTAATCCGAAAATAGATCATATGATGATGAAATTATATCCATCTGATCAAGTGTCGGCATCCCGGTTTTTCTTCCTTCTTTTATAAGCGCATTGCCATGAGTGAAAATTTCAAGTGAACTACCAAACCGGTTCTGCATCTTGCGCGCGCCGTAAGCAATAACGCTTTCCTTGCCGCTTTCACGTGAGAAGAGAATCACGATTTTATTCATCTCGCCCGTGTTTCGTGTTCTCAGTACGATGCATTCATGTTTTGTTTCGTTCAATCCGCTTTCCTCTTCATTTGTACTTCCGTATTTTTATAATGCGTTCCCGGCCAGTAATACTTATTGCACTCCGGGCAATAGGTAAAGTTTCTGTGCCTGAGGAAAACAAACGGCGGTACTTTGCCGATGACATCCTTTTTCGTGGCCTTTACAAGTTCGGTATTACAAACCAGGCAACGGCTTATTTTCGGTAGGCCATGAAGTGATATCCCAAACTCTTCCTCAATCTGAATGACCTGGTTTTCCAGGATATCAGAGTTAATAACGATAAAAGATTTAGCAAGTTTTCTTTCTGTGAGTTTTATATCCCTTGTAAGGATTACTCTGTTCTGTATATCTGCAATTTTTACCAAATCACCATCATCAATTTTTGTATAATATAATGTATCATAGCCGAAGATGCGGAGCCGCTTTGCCAGTGTGCCCAGCATGCAATCGGCAATAAAACTTATTTTTTTATCTTTTTTTTCTTTACTCATCTTATTTTCATAAACGCAGAATTCGGATTATACAACTTTAGAAAAAGATATTACAGGATAAGGAGCGGAGAAAATTAAAAACCTCTTTGAAGCCCTTTTTCTCTTGCATATTGGATTGCTTTTTTATACTCTTCGCTGGTTAGTCTATTATGCAATCCAGATATTGAATAAGCATTATATGCCGGATGGTATTGAGCCATGATGTTGATATATGTGTCCAACGGAAGATTCTCGGCTATAAAATCAATGACCTTTTCCGTATTTTCAGGCATACCCGGCATAACAAGATGGCGGATTAAAAGTCCTTTTGTTGCTATACCAGATGAATTTGTTTCAAGACTTCCAGCCTGTTTATACATTTCCAAGATTGATACACTGGCATAATCGAAATAATTATCGGCTTTGGAATATTTCTTTCCAAGCTTATTGTCTCCCCATTTGAAATCGGGCATGTAAATATCTATATAACCCTTTAATTCCTGTATCGTTTCCGGTTTTTCATAACCTCCACAGTTATATACGATAGGGAGGGATAAACCAATAGTACGAGCAATGTCAATAGCCTCAATTATTGCATGAAGTTGATGTGTAGGCGTTACCAGGTTAATATTTTCGCAACCTCTTTTTTGTAACGAGAGCATAATTTCCCCAAGGCGATCTATTGAGATTTCTTTGCCTTCGTCCTGTTGGCTTATATCATAGTTCTGGCAGAACTGACACGCAAGGTTGCACGATGTAAAAAAAATCGTTCCTGAACCACCCAGGCCAACAAGTTCTCTTTCTTCACCAAAATGAGGCCCAAAACTGGATATAATAGGTCGAATCCCGGTTCTACAGAATCCTTTTTCCCCATTTTTTCGGTCGATACAACATCCGTGTGGACAGATGTTACAATTACTCAATTGTGAATCAAAAAATTCTGCTATTGAGGAATGTTTTTTATTATCCATAATAATAATTTATCATATTGAAAGAATTTATAAAAATCATGTGCAAATAAAAAAGCGGGGCCTTTTAAGACCCCGAAGAAGAAAAACCGTTTTTATAGATTAGTTCAAATCAATTGAATGTTTTTGGGTGTTATTCACCTCATTCAGTTCATCTATTCTATGATAAATGTCTGCTTCAGCAATAATTTCAATCAATTTTGCAGGTAGGATCTCATTTATATCCCAAGTCAGTGTTTTCTCTTCCCCACGGCTAAGCGGGCCGACTGTCTTGATGATTGGATAAAATCTGTCTAATCCAATCCGCACTTCAAATGATGAAGCAAGCCCCATTGGCGCGCCGGTATTCTTAACAGTCGCGAAGAGCTTAAATGGTTTTTTGTAGACTGGGTATTCCGGTTCTGTCCAAATCTTAGTAATTATTAAATCAGGTTTGGTGGCGAGTTGATATGTAGTTGTTATGCCAGGCAAAGTATTAGGTCCATTAGGGATCATTTGTGGGAGAGAACTTTTTGTAACCGTTATGTACATTTTTTTCCCATTATTGTTCTCGTCGCTCTCTTTTACCTGATTGTAAGGGTCTATGCCGGCTGTAAAGAGCAAATTCCCTTCAGTTTTAAATGTAGTTTCGAATGTATGTTTGTATGTTGCTCCCGGAGCAAGCGGTCCTGGAGTAGCATCTGCAACATCAATACTTGATCCCTGGAGAAGCACAGTTAATATCCGCCCGTTTTGAACCGGGCTGGTGGCTGTAACCGTACCAACATTGGCAAATTCGACCGTGAATTTTGCTTTAGCCCCAACGGTTAATGAAGGCGCATTATAAGTAAAGCTTTTTATTACAAGGTCCGGAGCTTTTACTTTTGTCGGGTCTGATGCCTTTACAACGTCTACATCAATATATTGTATACCCCGAGTTAACGATGTGTCTGCAGGTTCAGCGAGGAATATTATCCTGTATTTCCCAGGAGTAATCGGCGTCCACTGGAAGGAGAAGTTTTTCAAATCATTTCTTGCCCATTTTGGAATTACAGTATTGAGATATACCTTATCATCTTGTACCCCTGCAGTAACTGTAACATTTCGTACTACTTGGAGTGGACAAATCTTCATTTCTACAGTGATTGTACTTCCTGCTTCGAGAATTGTTGGATTGAATCTGATTTTCCGCATCGAGAATGTATCCACAGAAAATGCAGATGCTGCCACTAGGCATACGATTATTGTAATTAATACTTTTTTCATAACACTCCTTTTATTTTTTTTATAACATACATCAATTTTTTTTTATTAATGTTACTCAGGCTACAGTTACTTCAAAAAGTAATATTTTTTCCGAATTATTATATGCTGTTTGAATAATCCTAAGTTTAATATTCTGGTTCTTTTTAAAGAATCGTATTGAGAGAGACATTTTTTCCCTAATTGATGTTTGATATAAAAGACTGCTGTTTTTCCTTGTTTTTCATCAGGATTGACATAGATTTAATGGTAAGAGAATGGCGATACAGTAACATTCAAAAAGTACTTAGACCATGAAACGTTTTGCTTTAATATTTATAGTACTCATAGTCCAGGTCTCTTTCAACACGATTCAACTTTACAGCCTGGCTTCCGGTAAAGACCTGTCTGATTATATCCTGGAATTCTGGAAAACCGATGATGGCCTGCCGAACCTGGCGGTAAATGTGATTATTCAGAGCAGTGATGGGTTTCTCTGGTTGGGAACACAGGATGGCCTTGCCCGGTTTGACGGGGTGAGATTTACTGTTTTTAATAATTTCAATACTCCCGAAATTAAATCGAACTGGATTCAGTCAATTTATGAATCATCGGATAAAAGCATATGGATAGGTACCATGGGAGGAGGAGTAACACTTTACAATAATCAGGTATTCACTTCTCCTTGCCAGAATGATCACCTGACCAATCAGATAGTCACAGCTATTATTGAAGATAATAATCATAATATTCTCCTGGGCACAGATGGGGGCGGTATATGCAGGTTAGAAAAGGATGGCAAAATCACTGTTTTTTCAGAAATTCACGGACTTTACAGCAACAGAATAACCGATATAAAAAGAATGAAGGATGGCAGGATACTTATTACAAGTAAAGAGGGATTAAATATTCTGGATGGTGATGAGATATCTGAATATTTATCGATAAAAAATCTCGGTTGCGAAAATATCTATTCTGTAGTTGAAGATAAAAACGGTTTTATATGGATAGGCTCGGATAGAGGATTGAAGAAGATACATGGAACGAATGTAAACACATATTTAAAACAGCAAGGAATTCCAAGTGATGTTATATACAGGGTATTTATCGACAGCAATAATATAATCTGGATGGGTACAGATTCAGGCCTCTGTCGGTATGACAGAGTAAAATTCAGTTCGCTCACGACCGAAAAAGGTTTGACTCACAACCGTATTTTTTCTCTTTGTGAAGATCATGAAGGCAGTTTATGGATAGGAACTCATGTTGGCGGATTAAACAGGCTAAAAGATGATAAATTTATAACGATCTCTGAAAACGATGGTTTGCCTCCTGGCAATTTGTGGACTGTTTTTGAGGATAGTAAGGAGAACATCTGGTTTGGAATGGATACCGGAGGATTGGTTCGTTACTCAAAAAACAGAATAAAACAATATACTATGAAGGAGGGTCTTTCCCTTAATTGTGTTAATGCTCTTTTTGAGGATTCAGATGGAGCAATATGGGCTGGTACAAGGGGAGGCGGGATAAATATTTTAAAGGATAGTGAGTTTACCCAATATACAACAAAGGATGGCCTTCTGTCCAATACAGTTCGGGCGATTTTTAAAGACAGCATAGGGCGAATCTGGATTGCTACCGATAATGGATTAAATGTCCGCAACGGTTCATCTGTTATTTCTTATTCAACTGATGATGGCTTAGTCCATAATACGGTCAGGGCAATCATGGAAGATGAGTCAGGAAATTTATGGTTTGCTACTGCCGGTGGGCTTTCAAAATTCAATGATGGCCAATTTACTAACTATACCGTTCAGGATGGTCTTCCGGATAATAAAAACACCTCGCTATATATAGATTCTCTTGGGAATTTCTGGGTTGGGAACAGCAAAGGCCTGTGCAGGATGGTTGGAGATAAGTTTATTTATTACAGCTCCAGAATGGGCATGTTTAACGATGTTGCATGTAATATCATGGAAGACGATTATAAAAACCTCTGGATCAGCGGCCATAAAGGGATATACAGGGTCAGGATAGAAGATCTTGATGCTTTTGACAGAAAAGAAATTGATTCTGTTAATATTCTTTATCTTTATGCTCTGTGTAATGGCGGTGCGCAGCCTGCAGGTTGGAGATCAAGAGACGGAAGAATGTGGCTTCCAACTGTTTCAGGTGCTGTAGTGATAGATCCTGAAAACATATATTTAAATCTTAAACCCCCAAACGTTGTGATTGAGAATGTACTTGTAGATAATAACCGAATCATTAATTATAGAGATGTGGAAGATTCTTCTTACACTCTTGGCCCGGGTGTGAGAAGAATGGAGTTCTACTTCACTGCGCTTAGTTTTCTGCAGACTAACCGGGTAAAGTTTAAATATCAACTGGAGGGATTCGATTCCGAATGGATTGACTCAGGTTTGAGAAGAAATGTTTCTTATACAAATCTTTCTCCGGGAAATTATCGGTTTCATGTCATTGCATGTAATAACGATGGAGTATGGAATGAGGAGGGTTCGTATATTGAGTTTTATATCAAACCTTATTTTTATCAGACCGCCTGGTTTTATATTCTATGCATAATGTTACTTGGGTTACTGACTTTCATTGTATTCCGTCTGAGGCTTAATAGGTTGAAAAAACGACAGATCGAACTTGAAAATCTTGTTGAACAAAGGACTCAGGAAATTGCTGATGCTAACCATATGTTAGATATGAAGGTAAGAGAAAGAACCAAAGAACTGGAAGAAATCAATAAACAATTAGTTTTTGCTTCAAGAGTGAAATCACAATTCCTTGCCAATATTAGTCATGAATTACGGACTCCGCTTTCCTCTATACTAGGTTATACAGAGCTGCTCCAGCGGGAAGATATGCAGTTTGATGGTAATCAGAAATCAAGATTTCTGCGTGTGATAAATGAACAGGGTGAACATCTGCTTGAGATGGTCACCTCTCTATTGAATGTTAATGAGATGGAATCTGGAACACTCAAGCTGCATCTGACAAAGGAAAATATTAATAATCTTATTCGCCGTGTAAAAAAACAGTTCAGCAGCCAGATCCAAACACCAGATGATGAGATTATACTTGATCTTCAGAAGGGGATGCCGCTTATTAGTATTGACAAAGATAAGATAAGCCAGGTTTTGCGTTGCATTTTTGAGAATGCTATTAAATTCACACCTGATAAAAAGAAAATTGTTATAACAACAAGACTTAAAAAAGATAAAATTGCCATTTCAATTGAGGATAATGGAATCGGTATCCCACCGCATGAAAAAAGCTCTATTTTTACGGCTTTTTATCAAGTTGATGCTTCCAGTACAAGAGTGTATGGAGGAGCGGGGTTAGGGCTTTATCTGGCAAAGAGTTTTATCGAGCTTCATCATGGTACTATAACAGTAGAGAGTGAACTGAATAAATGGACCAGGTTTAAGTTATCTCTCCCAATTGATCTTGAAGTTGAAAAAGATAGACGTAAGAGAGAAAGTAAGAATGGTAAGATCGAGAAAGCGACAAGAAATAAAAGGATCCGTAGTAAAGAGATTGAAAAAACTATCCTGGTCGTAGATGATAACCTTGATGTTGCTGAACTGGTACGGATTATGTTGCATGGAAATTATCGTGTTTATTCGGCAATCAGTGGTAAGGAAGGTATTGAAAAAGCGGAGAAGGTAAAACCAAATCTCATTTTCATGGACCTTGCAATGCCGGGAATGAGTGGATATGAGACCACGAAAATGATCAAGAAGAAAAAAACTACCGCGGATATACCTATTGTTGCCTTAAGTGCCAGGACGATGGAGGAGGAAGTCTCTCAGGCTCTTCAGGCCGGCTGTGTGGAACATGTAGCCAAACCTTTTGGAGTTGAACAGATAAATGAGCTTGCAGCCCGTTATACATCCGCAATCGGAAAATAATTTCTAATCATTTGCTTTTCAGTTTTCAGTCAACTAATCTGAGATACGCCATACGTGTACCAATGGTTTATCCGAATCTGCTAGATACTCAAGTATGTATAGAAGTGAGTTGTCTCTATCGAATGCGATAGCTGCTGTATGGGATTTCTGTTGAGTTGAAGTAACATTATAAAAATATGAATCAATATCCATGCTTGTATACGGCTGAGGTTCATATGGCTGGGCTGAGCCTTGCGCGACTGCCTGGAGATCCGCCGGATTATAAAAAATAATCCGCCCGACGAAAGTGCTTGACCACCAGCCTCGGTGATCACATTCGAGGCATGGCCCGTTTTCGTTTCCGTACCAGCAATCACCTTCCCCTTTAGTACCTACAAAAATGACAGCAGCGCTCGTTGCTGTGGTCAGCCATTCCGCGCCAGACCATTCATCCGATTGATGATAATTATTCATCTGGAAACCATCTTCGGATTCCATTGATGAGGTATAGAGGAGCAATGCTGTATTATTGATTCCTGTGCCATTC
>JAFGBY010000107.1 GCA_016932915.1 Acidobacteriota bacterium
TGATAAGCTATATTATTTCAAAAGAAGGAAAATCTAATTTTTACCTGCTGAAGTTAAAAGACTTATCGGTAAAGGAAATCCCCGCCGATATTAAAAATCTGACTTATTATAGATGGATTCCTTCCGGTGAATTTATTGTTATTGCTTATAACACTGAATCCAAACCGATCAAGGAAGGTGTAAACCGAATCCGATCAATAAATGACCGCGACCCCAGCACACGCTCAAAAACGCATATATCAATGTTGGATATAAACAGTGGTGCTCTCCTTCCAATAGCTACCGGACTTGAAGATACTCAGCTGCTTGATATAAGCGCTGATGGTAAAAAGCTTATTTTAGCTCAGGAAACGGAAGACTACACAGAAAGAACCTTCTCAATTCATAAATATTACATCCTCAACCTGGAAACATTTACAATGGAGCAGGTAATATCCGACCGTTTTGCTGGGGATGCTAATTTCTCACCTGACGGCGAATCTATTCTTGTCATAGGTGGCCCTTCTTTCTCGAATTCCGCCGGAAAAGTAATCGATAAGGATAAAATACCAAACGATTACGATGCCCAAGCCTATATCGTTGATCTTAAATCAAAGGATGTAAAACCAATAAGCAGAGAATTCGATCCGGCTATAGACGGCAGCTTCTGGTCAAAGAAGGACGGGAATATATATTTTAAAGCAGGTATTGGTCAATACACAAAAATTTTCAAATATGATGTTCCCACCGGAAAATACGCTCAGATTGATATTCCGATTGATGTAATCAGGAGTTTTGATATCGCCGACAATGCTGATACCGGTATCTGTTTCGGAACAAGTGCGGATTATCCAAACCGTGTATTCACTTTCAACATTGTTGATCTCAGTTCCAAACTCTTCAAAGACCCGATGAAAAATATTATGAATGATATCAAACTCGGTAAAGTTGAAGACTGGCATTTCACAAACAAAACCGGTTATACCATTGAAGGGAGAATTCACTTCCCGCCGAATTTCGATGAGAGCAAAAAATGGCCTTTGATAGTGTACTATTATGGAGGCACGAGCCCGGTTGAAAAGACATTTGGCGGCAGATACCCGTTTAACTGGTATGCGGCTAACGGATTTGTGGTCTACGTACTACAACCTCGCGGATGTACCGGTTACGGCCAGGAATTCTCAGCATTCCATGTCAATGACTGGGGAAAATATGGCCTCGAAGATATAATCGAAGGCACAGAAAAGTTCATTGAAGCGCATAAGTATATTAACAGTAAAAAGATAGGATGCATCGGGGCATCATACGGCGGCTTCACTACTGAATACCTGATAACCAGGACTGATATGTATGCTGCAGCAATTTCACATGCAGGTATCTCCCAGCTGGCAAGTTATTGGGGTGGAGGTTACTGGGGTGTTACATACAGCTCGGTTGCAACCGCAAATAAATACCCCTGGAATGCTCGCGAAATCTATGTAGAAAGAAGCGCTTTATATAATGCCGATAAAATACATACACCGTTGCTTCTCCTGCATGGTGATTCGGATACAAACGTGCCTACCCATGAGAGCGATTATCTTTACTCGGCATTAAAAATCCTTGGCAGAGATGTCGAGTTGATAAAAGTTGTCGGAGAAGATCACTGGGTATTGGATAACAAAAACAGGATAATATGGTATAAAACAATTATTGCCTGGTTCAACAAATACCTAAAGGACAAACCTGAGTACTGGCAGTTCTTGTATCCACCAATTACAGAAGAATAAAAATAATTAATTATGTCTATAAATGATGCCGGCTTTTAAGCCGGCATCTTAATTTTTTTCAATAGCTTAAGTGGTTTATTTCTGATTTTTAAGCCAATTAACAGTCTCTTTTACGCCTTCTTCCAGAGTCCGTGGATTGAATCCAAGTTCTTTTTTCGCTTTCGCGTTTGAATAATACCAATCCGCAAGGAAGTGATGAACCCATGGCCTAGTTATAAACGGGTATACTCCAAATACTTTACTCATAAATTCCTGAGTGCTGGCAATAAAAAGCGCCAGGAGTAGGGGAATATAAATGGGGACCGCCCTTATTTTGGTCACTTTTCGGATTATTTGATAAAAACCTTTTAATGAGTGATTTTCGCCGCCAAGTATATATCTCTCCCCTGAACGTCCATTTTTAATTGCTGATAAGATCCCATCCACAAGATCTTCCACAAAAATATAACTTGCAAGGCTTTTCCCTGAACCAAGAATGAGATAATTTCGGAATTTCATATAATTCCTTATCATAAGGGTAAGCGAATTTGATTCCGATATCAGACCAGGGCCGTATACACGTGTGGGATTCACAGCTAAAATATCAAGTCCTTTCTTACTGTATTCAAGTACCTTCTCCTCGGCTGCTGCCTTTGTTCTTTCGTATTCTGTAAAATAATCTGAAGGATCGACTGAATGTGTCTCATCCTCGATCTCTTTTCCTGTGGCGCCGAGAGTCACAATCGTGGAAACATGAATGACCTTTTTTATCTTGTTGTTCAGCGCCGCTTCAGCAATATTCAATGAGCCGTCTATGTTGATCCTGGAATAAACGGATATATCCTTAGCCCAGTTTTTAGCATAACCGGCAAGATGAATTACATAATCCGCACCCTTCATTGCATCATTTATTGTATTTATATCCAATAAAGAGCCCTTAAAAATCTTTATCAATGGATTATTATCCAATCCGGAATAGTCAGAACTTTCCCTTCCAAACAGATGAATTGTTTTTCCTTCATTAATAAGTTTTTCTATCAACCTGCGGCCGATGAAACCGGTTCCGCCCGTGATAAAATATTTTTCAGCCATCAGTTTTTCCTGCTTCGCTTATTCTTTCTGTATTTTTTCTCGTACCATGATAGCGTTCTGGCAAAACTTTCCTTGAAACCTTCCGGTTCCCATCCTAATTCGGAACGAGCCTTAGTAGAATCAAAAAAGGGATGAGTGGTGTACAACAGATTTGCGCTTTGCCTGTTTAATAACAGATTATTTCTAATAATTCTTCCTGCAATTTCACTGAGCAGGGCTGTACCCTTAATCAGGGTTTTCGGTAGTTTTAACCTGGGTGCTTTGATTCCTGTCATTTTCTCGGCAGTTTTAAGAAGGTTATGAAGTGTAATATTAACGCTATTAAGGATATATGAATGGCCGGGTTGTCCTTTTTCCGCAACAAGGATTATACCCTTGCAGACATCATCAACATAAACCATTCCCATATTGGCATTCAGGTTACCGGCAATAAGTTTAAGATGTTTCTGTACATAATTTTTAAAAAGAGGGCCAAAATTCGGATCATCCGGGCCAAAAATATTTGCCGGTATCACAGCTTTAATATTCAAACCTTCATTATAAGCCTGTTTGAATCTGTAGTATGACTCAACCTTGCTGACGCCGTATGTTGACATAATTTTTCCTTTTTCAACATCATCTTCACATACTACACTCTCAATATTAGATCCGAATATCGATATACTGCTTATATATATTACATCTTTAATTTTCAGTTTCTTTGCAATATTAAAGACTTTTTCGCTTCCTTGGACATTATCCTGAATTATCTCTTTTTTTCTGAATGAGCCTATTCGAACATTAGCAGCTAGGTGGAAGATACGGTTTACGCCTGTAAATGCTTCTAATAAAGATTTTTCATCCTGCAAAGACGCATAGCGGAACTCTATTTTATCCTTGATATCGTCAAGACGCCTTGTATTGCTCAATTTTCGCACCATCGCAACTATATCTTTATATCCATTATCCAGCAGATGATGAATCAGGTTTGCCCCCAGGAAACCGTTTGCGCCTGTTACAAGTACCTTCATTCCTTATCCTTTATCTTTTATTTTTAATAGAGTTAATAATCGCCACGCTGTCATATTCCGGCTTCCAGCCGA
Organism: Acidobacteriota bacterium; assembly: GCA_016932915.1. Taxonomy (GTDB): domain Bacteria; phylum Acidobacteriota; class DATKUA01; order JAFGBY01; family JAFGBY01; genus JAFGBY01. Next base: position 3,902 of record JAFGBY010000107.1, read on the forward strand.
GCTCTTTTTCCGCTTTTGTACAATCAACTACAACAGGGTAGAGCGATGCAGTGATCCAGGATGGATCGAATTTAATAAGCCTGAGCGTCCATAAAAGTGTTGCAAAGAAACGGCTGATCCATACGGGTAGATATATAAATATTTTAGTCCCAGCCATCTTTGCGTGCTGTTTCGCGGTGTACTTCCAATCGGAACCGAGGTTAAAAGCACCGCTGACATCCTTTACAACAGCCAGATAGAATGCTTTACCTGCATCATCTTCATGCAAGAGCTGTACAGGCGGCTGGTGGAACGGAAAAACAACAAAAACTGGGGCAGTATAAAGTGTAATCGTTTCATTATTGGATTTCGGCCCTGTAGTCGTACACAAGCGGAGACGGATTACGTTAATATCTTTATGTTTCTTCTGGAATTCATCCAAGTCATCTTCGAGCCTATGTTTTTGATCGGAGTAAAAGAATGTGTCTTTTCCCCTAAGAGGATCGGTTTCCTTTAACGGAACCGGGTTGTCTTTAAAGGCGCCATAAGCTGCAATACTGCTGGTAAAGACCAATTTTTTAACTCCAGCATCAGCAACCGCTTTCATCACGTTCCTGGATCCCTGGACATTGATCAAATCGAGTTTCGATTTGTCGTGCATCCCATTGATGTTGAAAGCCATATGTACAACGCAGTCGACACCCCTGAAATTCTTGGAAAGTGATTCCGGTTCAAGAATGCTACCTTTGACAAATTTAAATTTTTTATATGATATCTTAGGCTCTACAATATCCAGCCCAATTATTTCTTTCACTTTATTATCCTGCTCAAGCAGTGGTATAAGGCAGCCTGCCAGATAACCCGAGCTGCCGGTAATTAGTACTCTCACTTTGTTTCTCCCATCTATTCTTATCTTTAAGATTTTAAAGAGGTTTTGAGTATAACATCGCTTTGTTTTCTTCACAATATTATAATCATTCCTAAATGGCTTTTGATTCAAAAACCTTGCATAATCGAATGATATACGCTAAATTGAAAAAGCGTTAATACCCATAAGGATTGTATATGCAGGTAAGTTGTCCACAATGTCAGACTCTGTATGAAATTGATACCGCTCAGCTTGGCGATAGCGGTCAGCATTTTAAATGTGTAAATTGTGAATTTGTCTTTTTCGTTGCTCCACCTGCGCCAATCAAACCTTCTCCAGTGGATTATTCCGCCCAATTTAATCCTTATGACCAGGCGACGGTTAATTTTCAACAACAAGCGAATGCAGACCAACATGCGGGAGCTGAATCAGGATTTAATCCATCAAACCTTCCAAGTGAAGCAGACAGCGGATTTAATCCCTCCGGCTTTCCATCACAAGATAACCAATCATTGCCTTCCGAATTTGCCGGTTTTCAGCCGCCGCCACCAAATATTGATTTTTCAGCTGGTAGCAGTAATCAAACCGGGTATGAAACAGAGTTTTTAAATGAAACCTCAGGGCCATCTATGAGCAATGAACCGACCACATTCCCGATGAAAGACCATGAGCCTCCACAACTAGATTTTACCCCACCAATGACCAGCCATGCACCAACAGAATTACCAACCGGTTGGATACCGGATAGTTCTTCAGGAACCGGGTTCCCTGAAACTTCGCAA
>JAFGBY010000108.1 GCA_016932915.1 Acidobacteriota bacterium
GTGCTATTTTTATCACTGTTTATCTTATCGAGCAAACAGGTTTTGATACAAATCATCTTGATTACCGAAATAAATTCAGGATAAACAATCAAGTCAGCATTCAGGATAAAACCGCTAAACTGGCAACTACCTCTCCTAACGCGGGCCCGGTTTATAAATCGATTTTCCCTGAGATTAAAGATTTTGTGAGAATTCAGGATCTCGGTAATGATATAGCGATCAAAGTATCCGTCAATGAAGAAATCAAAGGCAACCGTATGCTTTTGGCGGATTCAAACTTCTTCAACTTCTTCAGCTTTGACCTATTAAGCGGAGATAAAAATACAATCCTGCAAGATCCGAACAGTGTCGTTATTACAGACTCTTTAGCTGGAAAATTATTTGCTGATACAGATGCACTGGGGCAATCACTTCAGATAGGTGATAGTAAGTACAAGATAACAGGAATCGTGAAACTGGAGAAAAAAGAGTCACATATTCAATTTGACCTGCTGGGTAACCTGACCTACCGCTTGAAAGATATAAACAACGATGACTGGATGCAGTCTATGGATTATTACACATATTTCCATCTGATGTCTTATGTTGATTCTGATTCATTGAGCGAACGAATGATTGACTATACAATGAAGAAACTTGATCCAGTTATTAAAGCAATGGGTATTGGATCTGTTACCATGAAGACTACTCTGCAACCGATCAATAAAATTCATTTCAATACAGATTTTGTGAATGAACTTGCAACCGGGATCGATAGTAAATTTTTGGTAAGCCTGTTAGTTATTGCCCTTCTTATTCTGTTTATTGTATCATTTAATTATATTAATCTTTCGATTGCTTCGCATATCAAACGTGCGAAGGAAATAGGTATAAAAAAAATAGCGGGGGCATCGAAGAAACAGATTATTAAAGAATTTGTGATTGAAGCTTTAATCCAGAATTTACTGGCATTAATAATTGCAATCCTGCTTATAATGATGTTAACTCCAGCAGTTAATTCTTATTTTGGTGTTGAGCTTGATGCAATCCAGTTTTTTCGAATTGATGCTATAGTTTTTACACTTGTATTGTTCTCTCTTGTTACACTAATGTCTTCGATTCAGCCAGCAGTTTTCATCTCCAGGTTGAATCCTGCTATCCTGGTGAAAGAGGATATCTTTAACTCTGTGTCAAAACCCAGGATTCGTAAAACACTGGTGACAACCCAGTTCATTATCGGAGTAATATTAATTACCAGCACTCTTTTTATCCATATGCAGGTCAAATATATGAAAGAGAAAGATGTCGGTTTTGAGCGGAACGGAAAACTGGCTATCAGGTTAGACAATAATTCAACCGAAAGTAAAGCCCGTGTACTCAAAAATGAACTTGAGAATATTCCTGGTATCAAGAGAACTAGTTTAACTCATCGGGTTCCCGGCGGTCTTACAAACATCAAGGAGATTTTTTATCTAGATGGTTATCCGGATAGTAATTTCTCATTTGATACATATTGGAGTGATGAAAATTTTGCCCAAACACTTGGTATTGAAATCATTGAAGGAAGGCCGTTGCGGGAAACTGGAGATGACGGTGTTATTGAAACTCTGATTAGTCAGCATGGTGCACAGGTTTTGGGAATAAAAAAACCGATTGATACTATAATCTGGAACCGTGAAATTGATGGTCAGGCTACTCGTCATAGAATCGTCGGAGTTTTCCGGGACTTTCATTCTGATTCAATGCACACAAAAATATGGCCAACATTGATAAAGTACCATTTAAATAATGGTGGGAGCTGGTTACTTCTTTCAACAGACGGAAAAAACATGGAAAAAGTATTATCTGATGTAAGAGATGATTATGCTGCCATTTTTCCTGATAAGACAATGGAGTACTATTTCCTGAATGATCTATTTAGTGGTTTTTATCAAAGTGAAGAGCGGCTGAACCGCATTACGGTTTTTTCAACCGGATTTGCTATTTTTCTGTCCTGTATTGGGCTGTTTGGCCTTGTGATTTACCATATAAAAGAGAAAACTAAAGAAATAGGCATCAGGAAGGTACTTGGTGCCCAGGTTATAGAGATATTGGGATTTATGTACAGAGATTACTTAAAGATTATAGTTATATCCCTGCTTATTGGGTGGCCTCTTGCTTATCTATGGGTTCATGATTGGTTGGGGAGATTCGCATATCGGATGGCAATTGATTATAGACTGTTTATTATATCTGGTGTGCTGCTTTCTCTATTTGCAATGCTGACAATCAGCTATCATTCAGTTAAAGCTTCATTACTGAACCCGATAGATACACTAAGACACAATTAAAAATTGGCGGCCGATATTATGAAAAAAATTTTTAGAAACATATCAAGACTAATACACAGAAATTTGTTAGTCTCCGTGATAAATATACTGGGGCTCTCCATTGGGATGGCAGTTTGTATAATTATCCTACTATGGGTCAGGGATGAAATCAGTTATGATAAATTTCATGATAATTCCGACTCCTTGTATATGGTTTGTGAGAAGACACTTCTCCCTTCCGGGGATATCGAATATTATGGCCAGACTCCCATGTTGCTTTCCCAGGCTCTCAGGGATGATTACCCGGAAGTGAAAACAGCATCGATCTACTGGCGCAGAATGCTCCTGTTTAAAAGGCCAGGGGGGCAGGCATTCACTGAAAAAGGCTGTTTGGTTGAACCTCAATTTTTAGAAATGTTTTCCATAGAATTTGTAAAGGGTGTAAGTAAAAGTGTGGGGAGTGATCTCCGGGCGATTGCGATTTCCGAGAAGATGGCTGATAAGTACTTTGGTAATGAAGACCCTATTGGGAAAAGCCTTCAAGTGACCGCATATCCGGAAGAAATCGGGGATTTCAAAGTAGTCGCTGTTTTTCGATACCCACAAAATTCATGTATGCAGTTTGATTTTATTGCTCCTTTCGTACTGAAGTACGGCGGATATGGCGAAAAATTTGATAAATGGGATCTCGATGATTTCGATACCTTTGTCCAGTTGAATGACGGTGTCACTCAGCTGGAATTCGAACGCACGATTGCTGGCTTGAAGAAAAAGCATATACCTGAAGCCCGGGAGGATTTCTTTCTTATTCCTGTCAGCAATATACATCTCGATTCCAGAATATGGTCTCCTGATGCTGGGAGTATGAAGGATGTTTATATCTTCTCCACTCTTGCAATCCTCGTTCTTATTATAGCCTGTATAAACTACATAAATCTTACAAACGCGCAGGCGTTCACCAGGATGAAGGAAATCGGCATCAGGAAGGTGGCTGGCGCGGGTACAAAAGACATTATGAAGCAGTTTTTTATTGAATCTCTTCTGACATCTCTACTGGCGCTGTTTATTGGTATTATACTTGTAATTATCAGCTTGCCATATTTCTCTGAGATTGCCGGCAAGGATCTGAAATTGTTTTCCGCTTCTTCTTATTCAATGCCTGTTGAGATTTTACTTCTGGCGCTTTTTGCCGCAGCCCTATCAGGATTATACCCGGCTTACTATATATCATCCTTTAATATTCAAGATGTAATAAAAGGTAAAATCAGCGTCGGAAGCAACAGGGCTTTTTTAAGAAAAGCTCTAGTCCTTTTTCAGTTTGCGGCTTCTGTATTCCTTATAATCGGTACTCTGGTGATTTCATCGCAGGTAGATTACCTGAACAATAGAGACCTCGGGTTTCATAAAGAAAATGTGATCATCCTAAATCCAACGGCCGGGATAGTAAAAAACTGGGTAACTTTCTGGACTGAGATGCAGCGATACCCGGGTATAGAGAATATAACAGTCTCCAATACCATACCCGGTATGAATGAAAGCACTACGGATAACATCGATTGGGAAGGCAGGACAGGAGAAGCGAAGACTACTATCAGTATTGTAGGTGTATACTGGAATTTTACCGATACACTTGGGATGAAAATGAAAGAGGGCCGCTTCTTCGATCAGACTATTCAGACTGATATTACTGAATCATTTGTACTCAATGAATCAGCTGTTAAAGCCTTCGGCCTTTCAGACCCAATTGGTAAATGGTTCAAGGTTCTTGATCGGAGAGGCAAAATAATCGGTGTTGTTAAAGACTATAACCATAGAAACCTGAAGGATTCAATTGACCCGATGGTCTTTTATTTCGGTTATGGACTGGATACTGTATTGCTTAGATACAAAGAAGGCAATCTGGAGAATACTGTCAGCTTCCTTGAAGGCACATACAAAAAACTGGCCCCGGATGATACATTCTCATATAAATTTCTTGATGACTCTTTGAAGAAAGAATACAGGGCTGAACAGCAGATGGGTTCGCTCTTCAGGTATTTTGCAATGTTTGCTGTGCTGATTTCCTGTATGGGGCTTTTCGGTCTAACACTTTATGCTATGCAGAGGAAAACCAAAGAAATAGGTATCAGGAAAGTCAATGGAGCCACGGTGGGTAATCTCCTCAGGTATCTATTAAAGGAATCAACCATCTGGGTACTGCTGGCAAATATCATTGCTTGGCCGCTGGCTCACATTGCGTTGACCGGCTGGCTGGAAAATTTTGCTTACCGCGTATCTATCAATCCTTTATATTTTGTTTTTGCCTCGGTACTTGTCTACATTATTTCGGTATTGGTAACGATCTATCAGACCTATAAAGCGGCTTCTCTGAATCCTATTAAAGCCTTGAGGTATGAATAGTTTTCACAGGTTTTATCGGCATAATCAAGATAAACGATTTATTAGAAATTGAAATGATATGGCCCATTGAGCATTGAGGTTCCCCAGTGGATAACGGCAAGAATAAAAACCGGGGCGATAAGTATATAAAAAACCGGCTTTAATTTTTTGTGTTCTAATAACTCCGACAGCCCGAAACCGGAGACGATTGCGACCACTGGCGATAGGAATAGAAGAAATCGGAGTCCCAGCGGAGTCATTATATAAAGCGCTATCATCAGTAAAACTGATAGTATAACAGTTGTTGAAAAGAAATAACCGATTGTGCCCCGCCGTTTTGCTGTATAATAAGCAAAAGAGAACACAAATATTATTGTGATTGGTATCCCAAGGCTTTCGATGATTTCTCTTGCCGCTTTTACGAATTTATGGAGTTTGCCGTCCTGCGGAGATGGGGTATGATTTCCCGTTGAATGAATAATCTGTTTAACCTGCTCGAGCATGAGATCGGTATAATGAATATAATAAACCACGAATACCAATACGCAAGCCACCAGGAGAATGAGCGCCAGATTGATCATACGTTTTGTGTTTTTACTGGATGTATATCCCATATATGCCGCTGGGATAATTAGCAGCATAAAAATGCCGATTTCAAGTGTTGTCCCGAAATGGCCAAGAAACGATATTCCAAGCAAAAGGGTAAGCGGGATAACTTTTTTAAAACGCATCAGGTTTTTGTAATTGAACGCCAGCACTGTAATAAGCAGCCATGCCAGGAAAACCGCAAATATCTCAGTACATATTCCCCATATGAATTTGTCTGTGACAATTGGGATCAATGAATATAAACCTGCGCCAGTGACAGCAGCGGAACTCCTCTGGGTGAATTTCAGCAGGAAAAAGAAAATCAGGAGCGGTATAAGCGCGTCAAATATTGAGATAGAATATTTTAGTAGTGTCACATATTCCATCCCGGTTATATATTTCACAGGCGTGAGCAGCAAATAAAGCAGCGTTGGATAGGGGAATTTAAATGTTCCCTCGGGAGTCATCGATTCCTGCAATATTTTACCATTGGAATATACCCCCTGGAACCTATGGGCGTGAAAATCGATATCCGCTGAAATTGTGGATGGATACAACCAGAGCGTCAGCCTGAAAAAGAGACCCAGGATAAAAATGAGTAAGAATATTTGATAATGTATCTTAAGCGGATTAAGCCTAAGTTTTAGCAGCAATCGGGGAAGTAAAAACTTGCTGAGCGCTGCGAGAACAAGAAGGACGAGTGAAATCTCGAGTAAAGTTGTCATAAATGGAGTTATATAGATTCGCCAGAAGGTGAAACAGAGTAATAATACTACGCTGATTATTGATGATGCGATTAGTCCCCACCACTTTCCACAGAATGAAAACATGATCGCGAATGCGGTAAGAATAAAAATGAATTTCAGGAATAGTAAAAAAGCGGGAAGAATAACCGCGGAGTCCTTCACCGGTTTAATCTCTATCCGGTCTATATATATCGGTTTTTTTACAGGAGTTTTTTCCGATTCGTTTATGAAATAAAAGAGCAGGTAATCCCCTTCGATTTTGCCTTCTGTGAAGGTGAAACTGCTTCGGTTTAATTCTGTTTCCAACTCCATTGCAGCCATTTTTTTCTTGTTGATGTAGATATCGAGAATAGCTGGTTCCGGGTAATCCTCACCAGTCCGGGCAGTGACTGCTATATTATAATGAAGTCCGTAACCGAGGTGTGGTAGTGTAAAATTTGATATTGCTCGTATTCTTCGCATAGAGCCGTTTGGGAGGTGCGCCTGGCGAAGATCGACGCGGTCAAAAAAAATCCTGTCCTGCCCGTGGCCGACATCAATCGTGATATCCGGTTGATACTGGTAAGCGAGTGTAAGCAAAACAAGGGAAATAAGTATTATAGCCGGTATATAAATGAATAACTTATTGTTAATATTCATCTTTTTCATAATCAATTTACCTAAAAGGTGCTGAGATAATAGCATGCGAACCGATTCATCTCAAACAGATATGTAGTCGGAGGGGCGGCCTCGCGGCGAATAAAAATAATGGGTCATTCCGGCGGCAAACAGAAATGGAAATCAATACTGCAGAAAAATTTATTCAATAACCAGTCAATAAGTCAAGAAGCCGGAATCTTCGTTTACCATGTTTTTTTAATGATAATACGAAGATTCCCGCTTTCACGGGAATGACGACATTTTAAGGTTTTTTTAATCGCCGGGTGGAACCGGCTCCCACAAAAAAACATCGCCGATGGCAGCGACTCCTACATGTGCTCCTAATGACGCCCCCATGAATGGATTGCATTGACTGTAATCCATTTTTTCTTTATAGTAATTTCTTAAGGTGTAGAGATGTTTGGAATAGGAACCGGAGAGTTAATATTTATTCTTATTGTGGTTATTCTTGTATTCGGGCCGAAACGGCTGCCGGAGTTGGCAAAAACCGCCGGTAAGTTCATGGCTGATGTAAAGAAAGCGACGGGGGATCTCAAAAAGAATTTTGAAGAAGAGGTGGGTATAAACTCGGTTGATGATTTGAATCCGAAGAGACTTGCTCAGAGATACCTGGAAGGCGATGATTTGATAGACCTTTCCCCAAAATCAGAATTAAATCATTCTTATGTGAAGTTTGATGATTCTATTTATGATGAGAATGATAAAGACAGTACGCCAGGAGAAAACAAGGGAAGCGAAGCTGAGAAACTTGATATTAATGGTGAGATAGAGAGCGAACCGATTGAAAAAGAGCAAGAAGAAAACTAATACAGAAGAGAAAGCTCCAAAAGAAACTCAAAAGGAAGAGTTGCCGTCAATGTCGCTCCTGGAGCACATTGAGGATTTGCGTCAGAGGCTTTTCAGGATTGTAGGAGGAGTCGTTGTAGGGTTCTTTATCTGCTGGGGATTTGCAGAAGAAATATATGATTTCCTCTCACGACCTTTGCAGGAGATACTTGGCCCCGATCAGAAACTCGTCTTCACTAAGATCCAATCACCTTTTATTCTTTATATGAAAGTCGCTCTGCTTGCCGGATTTTTTCTTGCCATGCCGTGGATACTGTACCAGGTCTGGAAATTCATTTCCCCAGGGCTATATAAAAAGGAAAGACGGATGGTATTCCCATTTGTCTTTTTTACGACTATCGCGTTCGGCGGCGGTGTAGTCTTCGGGTACTATGTGATGTTTCCGAACGCCTTTTCATTTCTTTTGAATGTGGGCGCAGAGTTTCAACCGATGCTATCGGTGGATGATTATTTCAGCCTTGTTAACAGGCTTCTCCTGGCGCTTGGGCTGGTTTTTGAATTACCGATCCTGATTTATTTTCTTTCTAAGCTTGGGCTTGTTACGCACAGGTTTTTGATTAAAAACATGCACTGGGCTATAATTATGAGCGTAATCCTCGGGGCAGTCCTTACTCCTCCTGATGTTTTTTCACAGATTATGCTGGCAGCTCCACTGTTGCTGCTTTATTGTCTCGGGATTTTGATATCTTTTGTAATAACTAGAAACAGGGAAAAGAAAGCATAAAGGAGTAGAACATGGTACCAAAACAAAGCGAAGAAGAATGGTTTGCCAAGTTTGAGATTCAGATGATCCGCGATGCGCAGAGGAAGAGGGCGAAGGATGAATCTGATACAAAACAGGAACCGGAAAAACTGTCTAATTATATGCTTTGTCCCAAAGACGGTACTGAATTAAAGCCGGAGAAAATCGGCGAAATTGAAATTGACATATGCGAGAAATGCGGAGGCATCTGGCTGGACCGGGGAGAACTGGAAGAAATAATCCTTGCAAAAGCATCTGATAAAAAAGGCTTTTTCCGCAAAGTTCTTGGGATGGATTAAAGTTTAAAATGCTTAAAATAAAAGCCGTTGTTTTCGACTTTGACGGTACTATTACGAAACCTTATTTTGATTTTGGTTTGATAAAGGATGAGATCGGGATGCCGCGGGACCGCCTGATAATAGAATACCTCGAAGGTAAAGATGAGAAATTTGTCAGGCATGCGAATGAAGTCCTTGATAAGTGGGAGATGAAAGCTGCACGGGAAGCCGAGCTGAATCCGAATGTTCTTGAAACAATGGATCTTTTAAAAAATAATTCTATCAAAACAGCGGTTTTAACGCGTAACAAACGTGAATCCATTGATATTGTCATGCAAAAATTTCCTCTTTCTTTTGATTATATTCATACTCGGGATATTGAACCTGTAAAACCTGATCCTGCATCGATGCAAGCTGTAATAGACAACCTTGGTATAGATGTCAGTAAAACCCTCACCATTGGTGATTATGAACATGATATTAAATGTGGCAAAGATGCAGGTACCTGGACAATGTACCTGACGAATGGTAATGGGAATTTACCAAACCTCTCGGTTAAACCTGATTATGTAATCAAAGATTTTTACGAGGGGTACAAAATCATTTCATCTTTGATATAAAAAAAATCCACGATACCGTGGGAATCAAACTTTTTTAGCCATCTCACCATTATTTGGGTAACTGAATACCCTATTAAAATTACGGCTAAGAGCCTTTCATCTCATCACGAGTACCGCAGACATCTACCATATAGCAATAGGTATGCCAACATTGCGAGACGCACGTAAGATATAGATATTAAAGCAGATACGACGATTTTAATGCCAAAAATCGGCCTTAAAAATTGAGTTATATAGATATCACTTTTTTTATACACTGTCCTGTAAGGGGGACAAAAAAGAGGACATTTTATAAGGTTGACTGATTTAAAGGAACATAAAAAGGGTTTTCAATCGTTACTTTTTTTACCGGTTATCTGCTCGATTTTCATTCGTAATATATTCACCCTTCCTGCATTATCTTTCGTATGTGGTTGATAATAAAAGCCTTTTTTGAAGCGTTCTGTCAAATGATTCAGAGCCTCGATTTTTTGTGCCTCATCACTCACTAATTCAATTATTCCGGATGCTATAGCAGATCGGTATTCAAAACCGAACTTACATGGGTTCTCGTGCGGTATAACTTTACCTGGTAAACATACTGAATAGCAGGCATTATGATTTAGTTTGATAATATCCAGTTTTTTTCCTTTTATGCCGGTATGAAAATATAAGTAATTCTGAACGAGTGCATGATTCATAAATACAGTATACGGCCTGTTTTCATAGACCAGCGAGAGATGGCCAAATTCTCCCTCTTTTATAATTTCCAGTGCCTGTTTTTCAGATAACCTGATTCCTGACATATCTTATATCCTTTTGCTATTGAGCTTATTTATGTTATATAATAATTCAGTAGAAGGTAAAAATGTAGCTGATTTTACCGTTCTAATTTCCATGTATTGAATTATGTAAGGAAAAAACAAATGCCTAATTGGGCCTGGTCGCTCCTCAATTTTATAATCGCAATTAGTGCAGCATTGCTTCTGGATATCCCGTTCTTTATTTTTCTTCTTGTGGTTATACCAGTGTTAGTAATCGTAATGATTTTTCTTTCTATCAGTTATTCTTTCAGAAGTTCGCTCAAAGCTCAGAAAATTCCGGCTATTGGATACAAGAAAAGGGTTAAAGATCTGAATAAAATTGTTCCATTGCTAAGGGATCATGGCTTCATGATGGTGGATTATTTTTATATGCGTATCATTCCCGATGTGGTGGTCTACGCCTTAAGGCATGAAAGTGAGCCTATATATTATTGTCTGTACCACTTCGGCAGTAGGATACCTATAGATGTAGTGACCAGGTATGAGAATGATATGTCACTTACCACGGCAGATAATATAGAAGCAGGCGCAGCGCCAAGGCCCGAAAAAGCATTTCTGCAGATATTCAGGGATGCCGATCATGATACTCTGTATATAAATCATCTGCGTTCGCATCGGTTCATTACTAAGCAGGGAGTCCGTGTGCATGATATGCCACCTGCGAATTTCAGGTATTATTTCTTTGAATCTTTTCGTCGGCAAGCTGATTTTATGAGAAAAATCCCATTTTGGCCGTTAAAACTGATTATCATGACGATCGGACAGGAAGGGAAAAAATTTACAATCCCGATTCCTGAGCAATACAACGAGGGGCAGATAAAAATCTGGTAAAGCTTTTATAAACCGTTAGATAGCCCAATTATAGTCAATGCTTTGTATCTTGCACTGTTTTAGCTGATGTGATAATATTCATAAAAAGTGAGACATGATGACTGAAGAAGTTAAAAAATTCAAATTATTCAAAAAGAAAGAAAGAATTCCATCTTATAAATGCTGGTGGAGAGATACATTCGAAGCAATTATTGTTGCTGCGCTTCTGGCGCTTTTCCTTCGTACCTTTGTTTTTGGTACTTTTAAAATCCCGACTGAATCAATGGTCCCAAATTTGCTCATAGGCGACCATCTTATCGTAAATTCCTTTATCTACGGGCCGACTGCTACAGGGCTGGAGAGAGCCCTGTTCCCATTTGCTGAAATTAAAAGAGGCGATATAATCGTGTTTAACAGTCCAATGGATCCTAATGTACAATTTGTAAAACGGGTCATCGGCCTACCGGGAGATAAAATCAAGATTGATGGATCGAAAATTTTCATCAACGATGAAAAGCTTGATGATCCTTGGGCGCATCTGCAAAGTTGGAGACCGGAAGAGTCTCGTAGAAGATTCCAGCCTGTAAGAGTACCTGAAAATAGTTATTTTGTGATGGGCGATAACCGGGATAACAGTAATGACAGCAGGTTCTGGGGTCCGGTGAAGCGGGAGATGATCCGCGGACGGGCCTTCCTCATCTACTGGTGTTATGAAGCATCCACTGAGGAATACCTTGCGACAGGTATGGAAAGGATTAAAAATCTGTTTAAAACTTTCTGGAATTTTATTTCAAAAACAAGGTGGGAACGAACTTTAAAAATTGTTAATTAAATAGGAGGTTATTTCTATGTTGCATTTGTTCCGCTCACGAAAAGGGGAATTCAGGCCGCTCTCAGTAGTAATTACCCTGCTTGTTATAATTGCTTTAGTTGCATTGGTTCAATGGACACGTACAAAAATAACTGTTGAATCTTTCAGAAGCGAAGTGAAAGCACAGGCACAGGGTGCAAAGAAACGTGATTCATGGAATGAGATTATTATAGAAAAGCTCCTGAGAAAAGCTTCAGACTTGA
>JAFGBY010000109.1 GCA_016932915.1 Acidobacteriota bacterium
AAGAATTCAAGGATAATGTCATTAACATCCATGATTAACCTTCCATTAATATTGAATGCCAAATCTCTTTCAAATAAATGGATGATTTTCCCGCATCAACAATTGTTTGCTCCAATGATTGATTCCATTTATTTTCAAGCATCAGTGCTCCATTATATCTTATATTCCGAAGTTTAGATAGCAGTTTACTCCAATTAATCTTGCCTGTTCCAGGCGGCATATGTTCATCTTTTTTCTCGACTGTATCATGAAGATGAACCGTCCGGATGAGTGAATTCAACATATCAACACCATCAAAAAGTTCACTCGCCATTGCTGCATGGCCGGAATCGAAGCAGATTCCTATTTCTTTTTCAAAACCGTATTTAACCAGGAATCTTCTCAAGACATCACATGAAGCAATTTTATTCGGGATATTTTCAAGCGTAAGTTTAATTTCAACTCTTTCAGCTTCCTCCAGTATCTCCTTCAAAGACTCGGCGCCGTTTATTAACAGGCGCTCGTCAAACTGCTTATCGTTTATATCTCCAAAATGAATGACCGCAAATCCGATTTTTATATCCCTTGCTATCTGGAGTGATCTCTTGATCCACTCAACCGATTCTCTCCTGATACTTTCATTCTCAGAAGTAATATTCAGCCATCTGCCACCATATGCATCTTCTATCTGGCGATAAAATGGGCAATGAATTGAATTAACACTCAATTCATTCCTCTCAATTGCTTTAACTATAACCTTCTTTGCCGAAGGATCGTCGAAACTGAAATGAGGTTTGTGCATGTACAGTTCAATTGTCTCTATTCCGGCCTCCGCTATCATATTAATAATTTCTGGAGTCAGCCTACTATAAGCAAATGCATGAGTAGATAATCCACTTTTAATCATTTTTTCTCAACCTTTAAATACTACCAGATATTATCTTTTCTAGTCTTATGGAAGGTAAACTTCCTGATCATCCTTATCGCACTGTCAGCTGTGCGGAAAACGGGGATACCGCCAGCTTCGAGCATCTCTACCAGCGGATCATATTCCTTCCCTGAATCAACAGACGCGACAAACGGTTTATCGTACTCCTGTTTTACTTTTATGAGTCGCTGAGCTATAGAATCCGGATCCATGAGATCCTCACCCGGCCCCGCGCCTTTCGGTAATGTCTTCATTTGCCAGGTAAGAGGGACTATCGCAATCATACCGAAATCCACATTCTCTTCTTCCAGTATTCCGCGAAGACAAAGGTCATAGATTTCATCACTCGCCATCGGGGTAATATCCAGAGGGTTATGAACTTCCTGGATCTTGTCAATTCCAAGAATAGCTAAAGCCTTCCTCAGCTTCTCATTTGTCTCAGGAGAAAACGTCGCTAATTCAAGTTTTGAATTATCCCCTTCAAGATTATCCGCCATCCCGACTGATTCAAATCCGGCATTTGAAACCAGCCCAACTCTCGTACCTTTAACTTTTTTATCATAAAGGAATGACAGGAATTTTATTACATTCTCGAATTCATCAAAATTATGCGGCATAATAACGCCGATTTTTTCCAGGACACCTTTACATACAGAATAATCCCCAGCGATGGAAGATGTATGCCCGCTGGTAGCAGTCTGGCCTGCAGAAGTCCGCCCGGCTTTGTAAACAACAACATATCTTCCACTATCAATTATTTTCTTCGCCGCTTTTGCCAGCCTCAATCCCGCCATATCCTCGAAACCTTCAATATAAATAGCAAAGACTTTTATATCCTGGTCATCTGCCAGCATTTCCACATAATCTGTAATTGATAGATCCATCTGGTTGCCGGTGGTTATCGAATAGATCGGATTAATTGATTTCAACTTTGAAAGCCGACAGATCATAAATGCGCCACTCTGGGAGAAATATGCCAAATTTTGCTGGCCTCCTTCCGGCCTTAAATCCATCTTATATTCAGGAATAAAAAGCGTATCATATTTACCCGGAATCGAACGCAATCCCATGCAGTTGCCGCCGTTATAAACCGGAGTAGGCTTCCCTTCTCGTCGGTATTTAAATATCAGGTTTTCCACCTCTTCTTCCAGATGCTTGCCCGATTTCGTTTCACCCATTCCACCGGATATCAGGATGACCGATTTTGCGATATCTTTCTCAAGCAGTTCTCTGTTGATCTCCGGCAAAGCAGTAGCAGGAAGAGTGTAGATAAACAGATCAACTTTTTCCGGCAGTTCCGATAGGTTTGGATAACATTTTATTCCCTCAATCTCTTTTTCGCCATCCTTGATGACATAAAGCCTGTCTTTATTGAAGCCATTTTTGATGATGTTATTTAAAATAATATGGCCGATATTCATCTTTTGTGAAACGCCAATAATAGCAATACTTTCCGGTTTCAGAAGATTCATGATTTTTTCTACAGGTTTCGGCGGAATATCATTTTTCTTCACCGGGCTGAATCGGCAAAGCGCATCGATGACAATCATTTTTCCGTCACTTACTGCGAATGGATTAACCTCCATTTCTTCGATGAAGAATTCCGCATCCGGGTTTGCGGGCGTATATCTTTTTCCGATCTCCGCGAATCCTATAATAAGCGCCGTAATATCTTTATCATCAACCAGTTTTTTCTTATCCCTGGTCTTACCCGCCAATTTTTTATAAACTGACGGAATCTTTATCATTTTTTCTATTGATTCATTAGTGAGCATCTCTGCGGAATATGTCGTGACGGCTTTCCTCTCCTTGAAGTTTTCTGCCCAGAATTCTGTATCCACACCGCCTGCGCCATAAGTAACAACCGGTCCGAATTCCCTTGAGTGCTGAAGCCCAACGAGGACTTCATGCCCAAACATACCAGTGTTATATGTCACAAACTCGGAGATAATTACGCCTTTAATGGATTCCGCAATAATCTTCGAAATCTCATCGTCTTTTTTTCCCTTGAGTTCCTTTGGAGTAAGATTAGGTTTTTCCGAAAGCCATTTAGTGAACCGGTCAGGTACGCCGGATATCATTTCATCAACCACAACTTTGATATCTTTAGCATTATTTGTGGGGAACTTTACACCGCCAACATCGGTTTTATGAAGAACAAGCGGGGAAACTATCTTAACTACAACCTTTTCCCCTTTGAATTTATTTCCTATGTCATCACTAAGACTCTCGCCGCGTTTGATATATATCTTATTTACTCCCTCTATTCCGAAAGCTGCTAAAAATTCATATGCTTCCGGTTCCGTTAACTGATTGCGGCCTTCGCCCCAGGCAGATTTCAAAATATCATCCGCTAATTTATAATTAAATGACATTATACCCTCCATGATTAGAAAAAATTCCTAGTAATTATAAGTGATGAATCACCTAATGCAAGGAAAGGCTCTTATAGGGATAAACTGTATTTAAGGTTTAAATGTCTGAAGAGGAATGAAAAATACTGGAGATAACATATATTCATGAATCTTCAAAATATTTATAATCACATGCAAAAAGACTGACTCAATAATTTTTCAAGTCAGTCTTTTAATACTTCTTGCTGGTGTCAGTTTATTCGTCTGGTTCCCAACTGGTTCTAATTACATAATTTGGACAATCTTCCAGACCTTTCCATTCATAATTTACTTCGGATTTCCAAGTTTTTGTTTCACCACCTTCTAAAAGAATGCATATCTTATCAGTGAAAACATTATAACCCTGCTTAACATATGGATCATTTGTATCAAATTCCAGGGTCATCCATATCTGATTTGCAGTCTTCCCGCCTACGTTTGTAATTGTACCTGATGTATGCAAGATTCCATTAACACCGCACCATTCAAATGAGATATTATCTAAAGTAATAATCACATGAGATGGAACCAGGTTTTCGTCATCACAAGATATTAAACCAAGTGATATCAGAAATAAAATTGAAGAAAAAATCACCAATTTACAGGGAAATTTCATAGCACTCTCTCCTCTGTTGAACTTACATATAACAACGTAATAATACAGTTATTTGTTTCCTCGCACAAATGTATATTTATCTAGCCTATTTATACCTTATATTTGAATAATAACCGATTTAATCAGAGGGAAGAATTCATAGACAATTAGCTCTATTATAAAAAAAGGCGACTGAAAACAGTCGCCTCTAATGATCGTAGCTAATATATTTAAAAAGGTTTATGGCCTTTCAGCCTCGAAATTGATTTTGCCTGAAGGAAGAGCAGAAGATAATCTTCGCCACCCGCCTTGGAATCAGTACCACTGAGGTTAAATCCGCCGAACGGATGAACACCAACGAGAGCACCTGTTGAATGACGGTTGATATAAAGATTACCTACATGGAAAATCTTCTCGCCCTTTTCAATATTCTTCATGTTGCTGCTATAAATAGAACCGGTCAGGCCGTACTGGGTATCATTAGCAATCTCCAGAGCATGGTCGAAGCTGTCCGCTTTAATAACGGACAAAACCGGTCCGAAAATTTCTTCCTGAGCGATGACTGCTTTCGCATCAACATCAGCAATAACTGTAGGCGGGATGAAAAATCCATCCTGGTTTTTCTGAACTTCACCACCGGTGATAACCTTTCCTTCGGTCTTACCGGTCTCGATATATTTGCTGATGGTCTTAAAAGCCTGGATCGAACAAACAGGACCCATGTAGTTATCGACATCCTGAGTGTTTCCGACCGTGATTTTCTCTGTTTTTTCCTTGATGAGTTTAACAATCTTGTCATAGACATCTTTGTGGATGATAGCGCGAGAGCATGCGGAACATTTCTGCCCCTGGAAGCCGAAAGCGCTTTTTACAATACCAGTCGCGGCATGTTCAAGGTCGGCATCTTTGTCAACGATGATAGCATCTTTACCACCCATCTCGGCGATAACACGTTTAATCCAGATCTGGCCTTTCGCCAACTTTGCTGCTTTTTCAACAATACCGAGCCCTACATCCTTTGAACCGGTAAAAGAAATCAATCTAGTTTGCGGATGCTCTACAAGGTAATCTCCAATTTCCGAACCCGAACCCGGACAGAAATTAAAAACACCTGCTGGAAGTTTTAATTTTTCAAAAACTTCAACCAGCATATAAGCGATCATCGGTGTATCGGATGCTGGTTTTAATACAACCGTATTTCCTGTAACGATTGCCGCTGTGGACATACCACACATAATAGCATTCGGGAAATTCCATGGCGGGATAACAACACAAACACCAAGCGGGATATATTCCAATCTACCATGCTCTGTCGGAATCTGATACAGTTTGGTTTTGGGTTCGCTGGAATAACGAATCATCTCGCGTCCATAGAATTCCATAAAGTCGATTGCTTCAGCAGTATCGGCATCAGCTTCGACCCAGTTCTTACCGGCTTCCAGAACCATACATGCTGAAAACTCATGTTTTCTTTTTCTCATGATGTCAGCAGCTTTGAATAAATATTCGGCTCTTTTTGCTGGTTCAACAAAACGCCACGTCTCAAAAGCTTTAGCTGCAGCCTGGATTGCTTTTTCAGCTTCCGTTTTACTTGCTTTTGATACGTTAGCAATAACTTCTTTAGTATTAGCAGGGTTGACCGATTGATGCTTCTTTCCGGTCATTATTTTTTCGCCGCCGATTACGAGAGGGAGTTCCTCCCCCATACGTTTTTTCATTATTGTAAGAGCCTTCTCAAAGGCTTTTTTATTTTCAGGTTTCGTAAAATCGGTTAACGGCTCATTGACAAACGGTGGTCTCGACATAATTTTCCTCCTCAACTGTAATTTAAACGAAGACAGTATATAGCGATGTTGACAATGAATCAACAAAAGCGGTGTTTATATTAGAGTAAGAAATAATTACTCTGAATACACAAAGATATAATATCAGCTTAAACAAAGATAATTTCTTAAAAAACCACTATTTTTGCCTTTTTAATAGAAAATGTTTAGAATAAAGAAAGGAGTTTAATTATGGCAAAACGAATGTTGCTTACACGAATGGGCAAAAAACCCGTTATAAAAACTGAGATTTTTGAAATAAAAGAGGTCCCATCTAAATCAGTTCATATCGCCGTTTCGTATGCAGGTGTAAATTTTGCTGATGTCCTCATGGCGCTTGGTCTCTACCCTGACGCGCCCAAACCCCCAGCTGTTCCTGGATATGAAATCGCTGGAAAAGTATTGCAGGCAGGTAAAGGATCTATATTTAAAAAAGGGGATTCCGTAGCTGCTTTTACAAAGTTCGGCGGATATTCGGATGAGGTGATCCTGTCTGATGACCAGGTTATAAAACTTCCTGCTGCTATGGATTTGAAAACTGCAGCAGCAGTACCGGTAAATTATACAACTGCAGCATTAGCCCTTAAAAGTATGGCAAGAGTTAGAAAAGATGATTGGGTGCTGATTCATGCCGGTTCGGGCGGAGTCGGGACATTGGCAATCCAGATTGCTAAAACCGAGGGTGCAAAAGTTATAACGACAGTTGGGAGCCAGGTGAAAATCAAAACCGCAAAAAACAACGGAGCCGATTATGTAATCAACTACCGGGAACAGCGTTTTGAGGAAGAAGTTCTAAAAATAACAAACAACAGGGGCGTCGATATCATTCTTGATCCTATTGGAGGAAAAATCCTCAAAAAAGACTTCGCCTGCCTCAGTGACACCGGCAGGGTAATCCTCTTCGGCCTTTCGGATATGTTAAAAAACGGAAAAGGTTCAAAACTGGGATTGGCAAGTTCGTTCTTCAAAAGCCTCGCCTTTTCACCTATGTTGTTGATGAACAGAAACGCAGGTATATTCGGGCTCAATATGCTTGAGTTTTTTGGATCCCCACGGGAACAAGTAATAAAAGATTATCTATCTGAAGGAATTAACGCCGTAGCCAAAGGAAAAATCAAGATCAATATCGGGGCAGAATACAATCTTGAAGATGTCTATCAAGCGCATCTTGATTTGCTTTCAAGAAAAACGATAGGAAAATCAGTCTTAAAATGCAGATGAAAAAATTACTGTCAATACTCACAGTATCTATTTTAATAAGCCTATTGATACTTTTAACACTTATCTTGCCAAGCTGTGGGAAAGAAAAAGAACAACATGGGGTGATACTAATTGTCCTGGATGCACTAAGAAGAGACCATCTCTCGGGATACGGCTATGAAAGAAACACATCACCATTCCTAGATTCACTCAGCAGGCAATCTACCTTTTTCTCTAACGCCTTCAGCGCTGCCCCGCAGACAGTGCCTTCAGTAGGTTCTTTAATGACCGGCCTTTATCCATATCGGCATGGATCTCATTTTTTCTCGAATATACAATCTTACCATCCAACTAAAGAAGTTATTGACGGCGGCTTACCGAATATGAAAAAGGAAAACACACTAATCTCCGAAGTTTTCCAGGAAAACGGATTTTATACTGCCATGATTACAAGTAATCCGGGTATTCTTGATGCATATGGTTATGCTCAGGGGTATGATTATTATAAATATGTAAACTGCTGGAGAGAAAATGCTACGAGAGTCTGTGACGGCGCACGAATAAACCAGGTATTCAGAGATGAAGTGATCCCGGAGATTTCTGGTGAAGATTTTTTCGTATATCTGCATTATATGGATGTTCATAGCCCATACTTCAAACCAAATTCTTATAAAGAACGTTTTGACAAATATCAGGGAGAAGCGTTCTACCGAAATGGAAAAGTGGATCAAATTCGTCCAGACGTTTTAGAATATTCAATCGCATGTTACGACGAGGGGATAATCTATCTCGACAGCCTGCTGGAAGACCTCTATAAGGAACTTGAAAAAAATAAATTGAAAGACAATACCACTGTTATCATCGTTTCGGATCACGGCGACGAGTTCCTTGAGCATCGCGGGATGGGTCATGGAACTACCTGTTACAACGAATTAATCAATAGTTTTGTCCTGATCTATAATAGTAAAATAGCCCCTGTGAGAATTGACATACCGGTAAGCCTTGTTGACATAATGCCGACTCTGATCGACCAATTTAATCTTAAAATAGATGATTATAAACCTGACGGAATTTCACTGGTCCCAATTATTCAGGGTAAAGAAAATACAAGGCAAGTATTCCTCGCAGAGCTAGGCGACAGAAAAACAATTATTCGGAACAATATGAAATATATTTTCAACCTCGATAATGATACAATTGAAGTCTATAATTTGGACGAAGATCCATTGGAGTTGAAGAAGTTGGATGTTAATAAAGCGGCTCATATAAATGCAATAAAGAAGATCATGGATGATATAGTAAAACGGATGAAAATAAGCTACAGCAGTAAATCATTAAATAGGGAAGAACTGGAAAATCTAAGATCACTCTCTTATATAAATTAACGAAACAGGTATAATCACAATCTCGTATATCAAATGTGTGGCATATTAATTGCTATCCATAAAATGTAATTATGAAAAAAATATTCAAGAAGATATTAAAATTCAGGATTGATTTCAGGCAGGCTGTTTTGCTTGCCATTTTAATACATCTGTTTTTGTTTTTTCTTCCTGATGCTGACAAATTCTTCCTTCCGCTTTCACCCAAACAGACATTACAGCAACGCCAAGTCCCTGATGAGATGGATTTTAAATTTGTAGAAATTCCAAACGATAAAAGCGAGCCAAATCCTGACGCCAGGCAATGGTCAGATAAGGACCGCAGGGCAGCTACTCCCGAACCCGAAGCATTAAATCCGGATGCTATACCTGAACCGAAAAATAAAGGTGAAAATCCAGAAGCGATGCTATCAAAATCACAGATAATGAATCCTTCTTCTCGTCAACCTTCAAAAGAAGATCAGAAAGAAGAAAGCGAAGAAAAATATAAAGTACTGGATGATTCCATCAGAAAAAGACTTGAAGAAGAGTGGTCGAAAGAGGAATCGGTAGATAAAAAACGCGCTGAAGAACTTCAGGAGGAAGCAAAGCGGTCAAACTCAGAATATAACCTGTCATTAGAAGATATGAGCAGACAATTCGATTTCCAGGATTTCAACAATCCCCGCTCTTCTATCGACAGGGAGGGTGGTATACAGTTTGACTCAAAGGGATGTGATTTCGGCAGATGGGTCAAAGATTTTTATTACAAGGTTTACAGGAATTGGACAATTCCTTATGCCTTCCAGGCATTGAGGCAATCAGGCCAGCTAACACTCAGATTTTACGTTCACAGGGACGGTTCCGTATCCGACTTAAGGCTGATTGATACCTCCGGCCTACAACCATATGACGTGGCGGCGATGAACGCTATCTCACGCTCTAATCCGTTTATGCCGCTACCTGGTGAATATCCGGATGATAAAATGGAAGTAACATGCCGCTTCATCTATAGATGGCGGCCTAGACGTTAAATCGAGAAAATTAAGGAGATATAGATGATAGAATTCTTCAGAACCGGCGGCGTTACAATGATTTTTCTGGGTTTCGCCTCTATTCTCGCGCTCGCGGTAATAATTGAAAAAGCATTCAAACTCAGGAAGAAGATAGTGATTAAACCTGAATCGGTTAAAACCCTTGATACTCTGGTTGAAGAAAAATTATGGGGGAAAATCGAAAAATACACAGCTGAAAATCCGGGAGCATTTACGGATATTGTACACACAGTGATGGAAAACAGGGATGAGGATACAGAAATCTTAAAGGATTCTGTAGAAGAAGCCGGCAGAAGCGCAAGCGATACATTGGAGAGAAGACTCTCGATTCTTGCTACTGTAGCCGGCGTGGCTCCGCTGCTGGGCCTTTTTGGAACGGTTCTCGGTATGATCAAAGTGTTCAATGTTATCTCGATTGAAGGCACAGGGACTCAGTCTCTCTCAAAAGGTATCGGCGAAGCCCTGATAACAACAGCAACCGGCCTAGCAATTGCAATCCCCGCTTTAGTAGCATACAACTACTTCAGTAATAAAGTGAGTGAATATATCCGGTTTATGGAAAAGTACTCACTAAACCTTATCAAACAGATAAAAAGGGATAAAAAGAAATGAAGTTTCGGAGCAAAGACAAGGAATCCGTTAGAATAGATATAACCTCACTCGTCGATGTCGTATTCCTGCTCCTTATCTTTTTTATGGTCTCGACAACATTTCTTGACCGGCCTGGATTACGGCTCGCTTTACCGGATACTCAATCTGCAACACCGAGCAAAGTTGAAAAAATGGTCATAACAGTTACCAGGGATAACAGGATTTTTGTAGGGATCGAGGAGCTTGATGTAGACATTTTGAGTGAGAAGGTTAAGGAATATGTTTCGCAAACGGAAGATAAAAATGTTAGAATACGCGGCGACCAACAGGTTAACTTCGGTACTATCATAAAGGTTATGGATATATGCCGAATCAACGGTGCAACCGGGGTAACAATAGAAACAGAAAAGAAGAAATAACATAATTTTTGGTATGACGAAAAACAGACAATTTTACCGATATTTTGCTTCCGTCATATTCTTTACGCTAATACTTCCCTCATGTTCATCTAAAAAGGTTGTTATAACCCAGCCTCAACCGCAAAAAGTTACAACACAACAGAGCACGGTTGCTCCAAAAATCCCTACTGTTCCAGCAGTCGGGAAGAAAATCTCGACCCCACTTATTTCACCACCGGAAATAACCATCGGGCTGGCTATAGATAAATTACCACATCAAATCTCTGCCTTCTCGGGTTTTTATTTGATAAGAAAAGACAAAGATCTTCTATTATACGAAAGCAAACCTGGTGAATACCTAACAATTACTGCAAAAGAGGCTATGTCTTCTTCTTCGCCTAACCTGTACTCAGTCCAGGTCGGGAGTTATGAAAAAGAAAAGGAAGCAGAACAGAAAGCTAAAGAGCTTGCCACTCTTACAGGGGCTGAAACAGAAGTTTTTCAAAATAAATATGATCATTTTTTCAGGATAAGATTTACTCCCCTGCCGCAGGAATTGGCAAACGACCTAGCTTCGAAAATCGCAGTGTTTGGATTTATCAATATCAGGGTAATCTCGTTGCAGAAAAATGATATAGGGGATGCCGTATTTATTCGCATATTTGATGAAACCGGCGAGAAGGTGATAGATATTGCAGAGACCCTGGTTGTTGTCAGTCGTGATAATAATACCTTCGTAAAACTGGATGGCAAACCTTACCGCGGGCATATAGAGTTTTTTATAAACCAGGAAAATAAACTGACATTTATCAACCGGCTGAATCTCGAAGACTATCTCAAAGGTGTAGTACCGGGTGAGATGAGCGGTTCAGTATACCCAATGCTGGAAGCTCTAAAGGCGCAGGCAGTGGCTGCGAGGACATATGCAATAAAAAACCTCGGCCAGTTTTCTAAAGCCGGGTATGATCTCTGTGCCACACCGCTCTGCCAGGTTTACGGCGGAGTTTCTGTCGAACAGCAGATGACAAACCAGGCTGTTGAAGAGACTACGGGAATAATCGCCACCTATCAGAACCTGCCGATCAACGCAATGTACACTTCGACCTGCGGCGGCTCCACTGAGGATGTCGAGAATGTTTTCCCGGAGATGTCAGAACCTTACCTCAAAGGAGTTACCTGCTATCCGGAACAAACAGATCATGGCGTTATCCTACTCTCAAAGAATAACGGAGTAAAACTGGGCTCTGACGGCATAGCTGTCAACAGTGAAATAGCGCTACTGGATATAATAGGATATTTAAACGAAAATCTGCCTTTATCCGGAAATAAAGTCACATCCAGCGGGCTTTATCAATGGCAGCAAAGATATGCACAGTTTATGTATAGTGGAAACACCAATATTCCAAGAGTGTCCAGGCAATATCCGACCAAGCTGGAAATCCTACTTCAGTTGCTCAACCAAGTCGGGTGGCAGGCGAGGATCAACGCTTTTATCAATTCTATCGATACCGTCGACCTGGCGCAGTTTTCCGATTACAAAAGTTTTCCATCTTCATATCTCAAAGAGATAGCCTATCTGCTACGCCAGGAGATTATTGCACCCTATTCAGATAATACTCTAAAACTAAACAACGCTATCAGCTACTATGATCTGGCTAAAATATATTACCGGTTATTTAAAAACTATCGAATGATTCCATCAAAGAGAGGCATTTTCTTCGGGTATTACCAGGACGGCACGATGGATGTATATATTGATGGGCTGAATCAAAAATTCAGCATAGATGCAAATCCATATCTTTTTTATAAGATGACTGAAGATATTATATTCGCTGACCGCTTACTCATAAGGCCCGGCGATAAAATAGAATTCGCCCTGGATACTAATGAAAAGGTCAAATATATACTCCTTGAATCACACAGAAAAGGTTTATCGGACGACAGATTTTCTGGATATTATTACTGGTTTGAATCCTTTACAAAAAGTGAATTAAATGCACAAATTAACTCAAGGATCAAAATCGGTGAACTGATCAGTATTGAACCGGTGAAATATGGTAAATCAGGAAGAATAGCGATCTTGAAAATCACTGGCACTCAAGGCAGTGCAGTACTAAAGGGTCTGGAAATAAGACGGGTATTGGGAATCAAGGAAAATCTGTTTATCATGGAAATCCGCAAGAATTCCAAGGGTGAAGACGCTTATTATTATTTCTCTGGTAAAGGATGGGGTCACGGTGTAGGTATGTGCCAGGTAGGGGCATATGGAATGGCACTACGCGGTAAAAAATACGATGAAATCCTTAAGCATTATTACACCGGGATAGAACTTCGAAGGCTTATCACTAAGTAAACGATGCCAACTAAACGCCAGCAGATTATCTTGATTATACTAGTCCTAATCCTTTTTATTCTGTTATTAGTAAAAAGATTATTCGGATAAATCACTTAATACTTATGACGGTAAAGAGGTATTTATAAGGCTGATTAAGTCATCAATACTGATATCTTTTACATGGCACCTGAAATCGGGTTCTATCTCTTTTAGCGGGAGTAATACGAAAGGTCTTTTATAATACCTCGGATGTGGAATCTTCAAATCAGGTTCATTTATTATGACATTATTAAAAATAATAATATCGATATCTATTGTCCTTGGGGAATTATCACCTTTGTTTTTTCTTCCGAGTTGTCTTTCAATCGACTGAGTTATATTCAACAATTCACGGGGGCTTCCGACAAACCTGCCGTTGATTACCTTATTAATATAGTTAGGCCCAGTAACTCCTCCCTCAGGTTCTGAAACATAGTACGAAGATTGAAGATGAACATTAAAACCAGCTTCTTGTAGTTTCTCGATTGCGAGTTCAATATTTTCAACTCTGTCCCCAAGATTTGATCCAAAAGCCAGAATAACCTTTGAGTCCTTATATTTATCCCACCCTTTTCTCATTCACCCATAACCTGCAATACAACACGTCTTGTTCTGGGATTATTATCAAAATCAAGGAGAATGATCTGCTGCCAGGTACCAAGTGTCAGTTTTCTTTCTTTAAAAGGCACAGTCAAAGATGGCCCTATCATCGCGGAACGGACATGTGAAAAGCCATTTCCATCATGCCAGCGTTGGTTATGAAAATACTCTGTATCTTCCGGTACAATTTTTTCCATCACATCCGCCAGATCTCTTACCGCTCCGGATTCAAATTCTATAGTAGTAATTCCAGCAGTTGAGCCGGGAACAAAAACAGTCAATATTCCTTCTGATAAACCTGACTCAAGAATGAACTTAGAAGATTCGGGTGTAATATCGTGTGTGTCTCCAAATCCCTCCGTATGAAGAGTTATTTCTTTGGTAATTACTCCCATTCAATCACTCCTAATTAAGATCGATCAATAATTCTAAAAATCCTTATTATCTATCTGCCTCTACCACCAGTAATCTTATCCCAATTTGAGATCAGGCTTTGCATCCAGGGTTATATCTGCTAATTTTTTCTCTTTAAAAAGCCTTTGCGCTAATGCAGCAACCATAACACCATTATCCGTACAGAGCGATGGACGGGGAAAGAAAAGTTTCATACCTTTTCTGCCGCATAAATCCTTGAAACCAGCGCGAACACCGCTGTTCACTGCAACTCCTCCAGTGATAATCATCGATTTATGTATCGCCTCATCAAAAGCTCTTTCAACGGATTTCAAGAGTATTTTCACAACCACGGCTTGAAAAGAAGCTGCAATATCTTTTATAAATAATTCATCCCTGTTCTCCAGCGGTGTTTCGTTTATATGCTTGAGGACAGCGGTTTTAATTCCGCTGAAAGAATAATCATTCGAACCATCGGAAAACTTCGGTATTTTAAATTTAAACCTTTTGGGATTTCCTTGAATAGCAAACCGGTCGATGACAGGGCCTCCCGGGTATTCCAGTTCAAGCAGTTTGGCTGCTTTGTCGTATGATTCACCAGCCGCATCGTCACGAGTTTTGGCAAGTAATTTATATTCGCCAGGTTTCTTAACCTCTACCAGGCTTGTATGGCCTCCTGAAACAATCAGACCCAAGGCTGGATATTCAATCTCATCTTTATGTTCTATTAGTACACTTTCCAGATGAGCCTCCAGATGATTAACCGGTATAAGCGGCTTTTGTAAAGAATATGCCAGTGTTTTCGCGAACGCTATCCCAACAAGCAAAGCGCCGGGCAATCCTGGTCCGTAAGTAACTGCAATAGCATCAATATCTTTAAGTTCTATATCGGCATTTGCAAGAGCCGTGCGCAGGACTGTATCGATTGTTTGTGAGTGCATCCGGGCAGCGAGCTCCGGAACAACTCCACCATATTTCTTATGCAAGTCAATTTGAGTAACCAGGGCAGAACCTAGCACCTTTAAATCTGAATCGACAACAGCAATGCCTGTCTCATCACAGGAAGTTTCAATGCCAAGGATATTCATTTGATTATTCGAAATTATCGTTTTCGGAATATTCGCCGTTATTTTTTAAATCACGTTTTCTGCCGCCCGATTTTCGGTTTTCAACTTCATAACTAAGGCAACACATCAAACGGCCGCATATACCGGAAATTTTAGTCGGATTCAGATTTATATTTTGTTCTTTTGCCATCCGGATAGATATCGGGGCAAATGTACCAAGAAATGATGCGCAACAGAAGCCTCTTCCACAGATGCCGCAGCCCGTTAGAAGTTTCGCTTCATCGCGAACACCGATCTGCCTCATTTCTATCCTGGTTTTAAATTTCGCAGCAAGGTCTTTTACAAGTTCGCGGAAATCCACTCTGGCTTCCGCCGTATAATAAAAAATAATCTTGTGTTCAAGATTATCATTCTTAACTTTAATAAGTTTCATATGCATACTGCGAGCTTGAATCCGCTCAATGCAGAATTTAAACGCATCTCTAAGAAAACCGGCGTCATTTGAATAAACTTCAACATCTTTTTCAGAGGCTTTTCTTATAATCCTCCTTATAGGTTGAAATTTACAATGAAATTCTGTCTCGCCGGGCAATGACCTGACCTCTGCAAGAAATTCTTCACCATTTTCAGTGCAGATGCAGTAATCTCCGATTTTAAAGTTGATATCACCAGCGTCGGCGCATATTACGCCAGGCCGGTCATTTATTTTCAGCATTACCACGTTGGGTTGCGCATCTTTTTCGTTATAAGTATCTTCCATATTGATATATCCATCCCAGGAAAACCAGCTGGAAGAAAGATTAGATATTTAATGAACGTATTTCAGTAACAAGAGATTCTACATTGAGTTTTATATTCAAATTTCTATTTTTAATCTTTGATAATTTCTCAATGCTGCCTAACAACTTCAACAATCTCTCTTTTTTTATCGATTCAGCCATCCTGATTAATGAAGGCCTGTAATGTTCAAATGTTAATATCTCAATCTCCGGATTCCAACTGATAAAATTAATATCCCTAAAAATAGCGTAACAGTATTTAATGGTATTGTCAAACTGCGACTTTTCACTAACTATAAGCTGAACCAGCTCAGCCGCAGAAGCCGGATCACCCTGAATAATTACGTTTTCAATCTTATTATATAATTCTTCGATCACAACCAGGTCTTCACCACTAAGCCTCAGAGCTTCACCTAAAGACCCATCACTAAGCCGTGAAATACGCAAAGCCTCATCCTCACTGAGGCGAAGATTATCCTGCAGGTGTTTAGCTATTAAACCTGATGGTATAGAACTGAATTGAAAATGTTGAGTGCGTGAACGAATCGTAGGTAAAAGAGAATCATACTTATCAGTGACAAGGAATAGGTATGTATCATCATGAGGTTCTTCAAGAAGCTTCAGTAATGCATTTGCCGCCTCAATAGTCATTAAATCAGCTGGATTGATAACTACTGATTTGTATTTTGAAAGGAATGGTTTACGGTGAAGATTTGCAATCACTTCCCTTACTTGCTCTATTCCTATACTTTTTGTGTCCTTTTGAACGGAAAGCATGAAATAATCTGGATGCGTATCGCTTGCAAGAAGTTTACAGTTTTTGCATACACCACATGCTTCGCCCTCATTCCCTGATTGACAAAACAAGATAGAGGTGACAATCT
This sequence comes from Acidobacteriota bacterium, assembly GCA_016932915.1. Taxonomy (GTDB): domain Bacteria; phylum Acidobacteriota; class DATKUA01; order JAFGBY01; family JAFGBY01; genus JAFGBY01. Next base: position 16,421 of record JAFGBY010000109.1, read on the forward strand.
CAGCGAATGTCCTTTTACCAGTCCCATCCTTCCCAGAAAGAATAACAGAATGGGGAAATCTCCCTGAGGAAAGTGAACGCTTTGCAAGATCGATTATCTTTTCATTCCCAAGAAACTGGTAGTAATGTAAAAGCTTCAACGAATTATTACTCCCGCATAACCTACAACCTGGTCATAATCTCCTGAAACCTCACCTGAATTCGTATACTTAACAAGATCAGCTTTTTCAGCACCAAGTATTTTTGAGGCCACAAGCGCAATGACCGTCGCCGGCATTCCGCACATTGTTATACCGTTTTTCCTGACAATATCATGCAAGCCTTCAGGATTTAATGCAAGTATCTCTTTTATCGCCTTCATATCCATTTGCTCTGCTTCGGCAGCAGAAATATAATGGCTCATATCTGTACTCGCAATGATCATAATATCATCCGAAGACTCCTTTATAATTTCGGCAAGAACAGTCCCTAGCTCCTGAAGCGCAGCATAACCGGGTTCGATCAAGGATATAGGGAGAAATGTAAAATCATTCCCTTTCAGGTATTGCAGGAACGGCAAATGAACCTCTATTGCATGTTCCTTTAAATGGACACGTGGATTTTCATCAACCAGGTTTGTTTTTTCGAGTAATTTCTCCCTGATTTCAGTATCGATTTTGACATTCCCAAACGTCGTTTCCCATTCGCTTGATGTGTCGGTGCTTATTCTAGTCATGCCTTCCCAGTGATTCGGAGACAAAATAATAAACCGGGAGGGTAGATTAACCCTGGAATACACTGCACCCGCAACAGCGCCGGAATAAATATAACCTGCGTGCGGTACAACTATTGCTTTAGCGTTCGTTTTTGCTTCACCCTCAGGGCAAAGATCCTGTAGCATTTTTGTAAGTGTTGTGTTTACTCCCGGATAGAACTTTCCACCCCAAGCTGCTTTTCTAATCATTTTATAATCCTGCCTTAATCCATAAATACAATGGTATTGGATTCATATTGCTTGTTTAGCCAGTCTTCCAGGAGAGCATTAATCTCCTTTACCTCAATAATATTATAAATCCTGTTATAGACCTCACTCATCGGAAGACGGTTCTCATCCTGTGCTACTGCTTTTAAATATACATCATTATAATATCTTTTTACATCATCATCCGTAATCTGTACCAGTGGCCCGAACCTCTGCCGTGCAAATATCTGTATAATCATTTGTGACTTTAAGTAATCAACTGTTTCCTCAAAACTGAAATTAAGATCGGGATTTTTATCCAGCATTTCACGGGCTTCATTATCTACCTTGATTGCATCAAGATTTAAATCTCCTGATTTTAAAACCTCCTGGTAAACAAGCAGCCTGTTTATTAACTGCTTAACCAATGCATTTCTTTCTTCTTCGGTAAGATTGGCGACTTCTTTACCATTCCACATGGCTGCTTTTTCAAGATCGTATGAGGTTACAACATCATCGTTAACTACAGCAATTATCCTGTTAACAATTTCTGCGGATATATTATAACAGGTCAAATATATTATAATGAGAACTAGA
>JAFGBY010000110.1 GCA_016932915.1 Acidobacteriota bacterium
AAGAATTAACAACACTACTGTCCTTTTAAACATCACATAACCTCCAATTATGATTATATTTGCTAAACTTCAAAAAGCCTGAAAAAATACTATTAAAAATTTAAAGTTAAAAACTACCATATTATTACAATATTTCAAATTATATACTATATAACGTTTCTTGTTAAGAGTCGGTTCACTTTTTAATAATCACTACCTGGTGTAGTTGACTTTTATCGACCTCGTCTCTCTAAAATTATCATGTTATTGATATTTAACAGGTATATATGACAGAAAATAAAAAAGATAAAATTAAGATTACCAATATAGAATCCGGTGACGCAAATAAAATCAATCAAACACACGATTTAAATCTTGATGAAACTCTATCCAGTATAATTCAGGAGCTATCCAAAAAAATATTGGAAGATGTAAAAAGTCTGGATGCTAATAAATGCCTGGATGTCCTACTAAAACTTCTTGAGAAATCAGCTAAACCGAATAGAGGTAAAGATAACGTGGAGAAATCAGATTTTATTTCTACGGTTACGGATGAAGAGTTGAAAAACCTTGTTGAAAATATTGTGAGCCGGCTTAATCGAAACGGAAATAAAAATGAGTAAAAACCTTCCTGTAGGTCTTGAAGCATTGTTTGAGTATGAACGGAGAAATTGCTCGAAAGATCCGCATTATTTCGCCCTCCGTTATTGCAGGACTCTCGACCCAGATAGTGAGACCGAACAGGTTAGATTGTATCCCGAATACCAATACCTGAAAGGACTTTTTGAACACTTGTTGAGCGGGGAAGATCTCCATATTGAAAAGAGCCGCCAGATGATGCTCTCATGGTCAATAATGATTTTCCTGCTTCATCAGGTTATCTTTAAAAAGAACAAACAATTCCTGGTTATCAGCGCAAAGCAATCGTTGGCTGATGATGGGGGAAAAAACTCCTCGCCTCAAAGTCTTTTAGGGAAAGCGCGTTTTGTATATGAAAGGCTACCGGTATTTATCAGGAAAGACAGATTAGGGCGTGATCTGCTTGAATTTAAAAGTATGTCAATTTCATGTGTATTGACAAACTCTGTTTTAAAAGCTGAAACGACCGCTGAGAACGCAGGAAGGGGTGGCAATTACAACCGTATATTTATAGATGAAGCTGCCTACATCCCTGATTCCGAGGCTATCTTCACAGCTGCCAGGCTTGCTTGTAAAAAGGGAATGATTATCTGTTCTACACCTAATGGAAAAAACAACATCCTCTGGAGGCTCAAATATGCGAATCCCGATTCAGGTTTTATCAACCTGCGATATCATTGGGCCGATCATCCTGAAAGAGATGAAAAGTGGTACAGGAAACAATCAAGGAGTATGACAGAGGCTCAGATTGCACGTGAGCTGGATATTAAATATGATATTTCAATCAGCGGTGTGATCTATCCTGAATTCGATTATTCGATACATGTCGCGGATGAAAAACTGACCTTCAATCCTGATTTACCTTTTCACACATCATGGGATTTCGGAATTGCCGATCCTACAGCCATCCTTTTTATCCAGACTGATCCGGATGACAACATTTTAATTATTGATGAATATCAGGATAGCGGGAAAGACTTTTTTTTTTATGCGATGAAGGTAAAAGAAATTGTCGCAGGCTGGGGGCTTACCATGGATGAGACGGAAAACCTTCTGCACTGGTCGACACATTACGGTGATCCGGCAGGAAAACAGAGAGGAGCCAGGCTGGAATCATGGATCGGTGATCTTTATAACAGGCTTGGAATTATCATCAAGACAAAACCGGGAGTTTTAAAACTGGATAAAATCAACCGGGTTAAAGTAATTCTACGGGAAAGAAAACTGCTGATTTCTCCCTCCTGCACCGGATTTATTACAGCGCTTCAACATTACAGGAGAGAAACCGATCGTTCAGGGAGGGTTCTCAGTGAAAAACCTGTACATGATATCACCTCACATTTTAACGATGCATTCCAGGAGTTTGTAATAAACAGGTATCCACTGGCAAAACAAAGGTTTGAGACTTTCAGGATTGAAATATGATAAAAAAGGAAGACATATGAAAAAAATAAAATATCACCATTTATATGAAAAATACGCACAAAAATGGAGGAAACTTATAGATGCCTATGAGGGTTCTGGGGGTTTTGAAAATGGATTATATCTCTTCAGGCACGAAAAGGAATCTGATAGCAAATATACAAACCGCAGGATAATGGCTAAGTATTTCAATTTCGCAGAGGTCATTATTGATACAATAAGAGACAGCTGCCTCAGGGAAAAACCATCACGCGGGCTGGAAAACCATGAGCTCAAGGAGATTTTTTCTGATACTGATTTTCATGGCAGGGATATTGATCATTTTATGGCTGAACAGCTTACACTTGCCCTTATATTCGGATTCGTTGATACACTTGTAGATATAACACGTGATGAAAATATTAACCTGAGCCGACTTGACGAAAAGGAAAATGGCACAAGGCCGTATCTTCTTTCGATAAATCCTTTGAATGTTGTGAACTGGGAGCATGATTCCTTCGGTCTGGCAAAGATACTCATTAAAGAAACAATACTTGATAATGCTTTTGTTGAAGAGCATGGAGAAAACAACACTCATGAAAAAGGCACTATTAATTACAGGTACTTCGACCGAGAGGAATGGAAAATCCTGAGTCCCGAAGGCGAGGTGATGGAAAGCGCGCCACATGGGCTTGGTATTGTACCGGTTACGAGACTTTATTGTAAAAAGCAGCTTTTGCATCCCTTTATCGGTCAGTCGTTTTTACCTGACCCGAATATTTTTATAGATTACTATAACCTGGATAGCGAAAAGCGGGAAATCTTCCGCCAGCAGACTTTTTCCCTTTTATTGATTTCTCTCGGCGAGAATTCTTCAAGAGATGATATCCAGAACATCATCCTCAGCGGCACAAACAATGCCCTCGCTCTCCCGTACGGCGCCAAAGCGGAATTTATCTCTCCCGATCCAGATCAAGCCAGACTGCTTATCGAGGAGCAGAAACAGATTGTACAGAATATCTTCAGGTTGAAACATCTGAAATATGATACATATTCACAGGATTCAAAATCCGGTGAAGCATATAAATGGGACTATAAAGATCTCCATGAAATCCTCTCGGGCCTTGCTGCAAATCTTCAACAACATGAAAACCAGATTGTGAATATAATCTCTCGGTGGGCAGATGATCCTGAAATAGCGAAAGGTTTTACCTGCCAGTACCCGAGTGATTTCAATATCTATTCACTTTCCGATACACTTGAAACCGCCGGCAGCCTTGCGTCGCTCCATCTAAACAGGGAGATTGATAAAATATATGCGCGTAAAGTATTACTGCCTAAGTTGTTCAAACTTACGGATGAAGAAGAAAACCGGATATTTAAAAGCCCTGGTGAGTAATACTCTCTAACTCTGATTGAAGACTCCTTCATTTGTGATACTATGCAAAAAGATAGCAAGTGAAGGAGTATATTTATGTATAAAGCAAAAACGGCACAAGCTGTCGAAATCCTTAAAGAACTCGATATTGATATATGGTTTACACTCGTACGGGAAACAAAGGTGACTTATGATCCTTCCCTTGATTTTCTCTATCCGTCATCTTTAACCTGGCTGTCCGCCCTGATTATATCCAATGATGGAAACAATACTGCCATTGTCGGGAATCTCGATGAGGCGGCGGTTAAGGAAAGCGGAATATTCAAGGAAGTTATCTCTTACAAAGAGGGCGCAAAAAAGGTTATTTTGGACTATCTTGAAAAAAGAAATCCAAAGAAAATCGCGATTAACTTCTCCAAGGATACTGAAATCGCTGATGGCTTGACCCACGGTTTATACCTCCTTCTTCTTGAATACCTTGATGGTACACCATTTAAAGACAGGCTCGTTCAATCTGAACAAATTATCGCAGCGCTCAGGGGCAGGAAAATAAAGAAGGAACTTGAGATTTTACGCAAGGCGACGAAGATTACCGCTGAGATATTCGATGAAGTAACCGCTTTTGTTAAACCGGGTTTAAGCGAAAAGGATGTCGCCAAGTTTATGCTGGAACAGGTGGAAAAACGCGGTCTAACAACGGCATGGGATCCGGAAGGTTGCCCATCAGTTTTTACCGGGCCTGAAACAGCAGGGGCCCATTTCGGCCCCACCGACCGTAAAATCGAGCGAGGGCATATCATGAATATCGATTTCGGTGTTCGGGTGGATGGATATGTCAGCGATATGCAGCGAACCTGGTACATACTGCGTGAAGGTGAAACGGATGCCCCGGAGGAAGTAAAACGCGGATTTACAGTATTGAGAGACTCGATACGTCATGCTTCTGATGCGGTTAAGCCGGGCCTCGAGGGAAAAGATATCGATATGGTATCCCGAAAATATATAACAGATAACGGCTACGAGGAATTCCCTCATGCTCTGGGTCATCAATTAGGCCGTGAAGCGCATGATGGCGCTGGTTTATTTTGCCCGGAATGGGAAAGATACGGAGGCAGGCCATATCTCAAAATCGAAATTGGACAGGTCTATACAATCGAGCCAAGACTGTTTGTGGAGAACCATGGTACCGTCACGATGGAAGAAGAAATCGTTGTGACTGAAAATGGATGTGAATACCTGACAGAGCCACAAGATGAGCTCTGGTTGATAAAATAAAAATAATTTCGTGTTTGATTTAGTGAATTATGCATGGTAGCGTTTAACCTTATCTGGAAATAGATAGTGAGGGTGATATGGGAAATACTATCGACTTAAATAAACTAAACTTCGATTCCGAAGTTCTGAAGTCCGATAAAATGGTCCTGGTTGATTTCTGGGCGACCTGGTGTGTTCCCTGCAAAACAACCGAACCGATGGTTGATGATATTGCGAGCAGCTTTAAGGATAAAATTAAAGTAGGTAAAGTAAATGTAGAGACGGATGCTGACCTTGCGAACCGTTATGCGGTCAGGGGAGTACCTACTTTTTTAATTTTTAAAAATGGGGAAGTGGTTGATCAGATTACTTCTGGTACCCTTAAAAAGGAAATTTTTGTAGAAATATTGAATAATCATCTCAAAGAATAGGCATTTTTAAACACTATTGACACATTGAAGGGGGCTGATATAATCAGCCCTTATTTTTTAGCCAGGTTACAGGGAAGGAAGGCTAAATATGAGGATATTTTTTGATGCAATAAAAGAGGAAGGTTTGCGCTGGGATGGCGATGTTGAGATCAACCCGGCTATGATTGACGCTGAAATTGCATCTACAGGTGATGCTCATATAAAAATTGAAATCTTTCCTGTAAAAAGCTATTTTCGGATCAAGGGCACTGCTGCAGGAGAGATACAGCTCATCTGCACCAGGTGCCTTGAAGAGTTTTCATATAAATATGATATTCCTTTCGATCTTTACTTGGTCAAGGAACCACTTTCGGGATCCGAGGAAGAAATCGAACTGAAAAGCGATGACCTCGATTTCTCATTTAACCATGGGGAATATATTGACCTTCAGGATGTGGTTTCTGAGCAGATTGCTTTAACCTTGCCTCTCAAGCAGGTTTGTAGTAATGAATGCAAGGGATTGTGCTCAAACTGTGGGAAAAATTTGAATACTGGGGATTGTGACTGCAAAAAAAATGAAGGTGATGAAGAGCATCCATTTGCGGTTTTAAAATCCATAAAGATAGAAAAGAAACTTTAATATTATAAAAGGAGATAATGTCATGGCTGGACCGACAAACAGACATTCAAGAACAAGACAAGGAAAAAGAAGATCACACGATCATTTAAAAGAACCGGTAAGGTCAATATGTCCTAATTGTTCTGAGGAAAAATTGCCTCATAGAATTTGTCCTCATTGCGGATATTATAAGGGCAGACAGATAATCGAAGTTGTAGAACTTTAGAATGGTAAGGTAACATTATGGCGCGGATAGCAGTTGATGCTATGGGCGGAGATCATGCTCCGCACGCCCCCATTTTGGGAGCCGTTGAAGCGGTTAAGCGGTATGGAGTCGAGGTATTTCTTGTTGGCCGGAAACGGGTGATAGAGAAAGAACTATCGAAGTGGTATACAAAACCCCGTACAAAGAAAAAAGCCAGACCGTCAATCACTGTAATCGACGCTCCGGAAACGGTCGAAATGACCGATCCGGCATCGATTGCTCTTCGACGTAAAACTAAAGCATCTATACGTATAGCTTCTGACCTGGTAAGAAAAGGCGAAGCTGTTGCCGTTGTTTCCGCGGGACATACCGGCGCTGTTATGGCGACCACAAAAATGGTTTTTGGTGTGCTCGAAGGTATTCAGCGCCCAGCTCTGGCAATGGTTATGCCATCGGCTAAAAAGCCGGTTATACTCATTGATGTCGGAGCTAATGTAGACTGCAAACCCAGACACCTGGTCGATTTCGCCATAATGGGACACTGCTATGCAAAAGAAATTTTCAAGAATGATAACCCTAAAGTCTGCCTCCTGAGTATTGGCGAGGAAGATTCGAAGGGTAATGAACTTGTACTCGAAGCTCATTCCTTACTGAAAAAAACATCGATGAATTTTGTTGGCAACATTGATGGAAAGGACTTGATGAGCGGTGAATATGACGTTGTAGTCACCGACGGTTTTGTTGGCAACGTTGCGCTTAAAGTCGCTGAAAGTACAGCGGAGTATATGTCCAAGTTGCTAAGTTATGAGCTTCGCAGCACACCTATTACGCGTATTGGAGCCGCTCTTTCAATGAAGGCGTTTAAGGCCTTGAAAGCAAGAATCGATTACTCCAATTACGGTGGCGCCTACCTGCTTGGCGCAAAAGGGATTACAGTTGTGGGCCACGGTAAATCATCGCCAAGAGCAATAACTAACGCAATTAAAGTCGCCCATGAAATTTATGAAAGTAAGGTCAATGAAAGAATCCAGAAGATGATCGTTGACTTTAAAGTATAAAAAGGATTTGATCATGCAGGAAAAACGAGTAGGAATACTCGGCTTGGGCAAAAAGCTCGGAAGCAAAGTATTAACAAATAAAGATCTTGAGAAAATAGTAGACACATCGGATGAATGGATACAAACACGTACCGGTATAAAAGAGAGAAGGATTTTAGATAAAGGCGAATCAGCAGCGACCCTGGCTTCCGCAGCAGCAAAGGAAGCTCTCGAGAACGCTGGAGTAAAAGCAGAGGAAATAGACCTCGTTGTAGTTACTACTATTACTCCTGAACAGCCTCTTCCAGCAACTGCCGCTTTTGTGCAGAGGGAGATTCACGCTGATAAAGCTGGTGCATTTGATCTAGTTGTTGCATGTCCCGGTTTTGTATATGCCCTCACGGTGCTATCGCCATTAATCAGCATAGGAAAATATAAATATATTTTAGTTGTCTCTTGTGACACCCTTTCCACTATAACCGATTGGGAAGACAGGGGCACATGCGTATTATTTGCAGATGGAGCGGGAGCAGCAGTCCTCGGCGAAGTGCCGGCGCCCAGAGGTATTCTTCAATCGGCAATTCATAACGATCCATATAATATTGAACTCCTCGAGATCCCCGGTGGAGGCTCAAGGAGACCTTATTCTCACGAGGTTATTGATAATAAAGAACACTTCGTAAAAATGCGTGGAAATGAATTATTTAAAGTAGCTGTTAAATCGATGACGGATGTATCTTTAGAGGTTTTAGAGAAAGCTGGCTGGACGATTGATGATGTTGACCTTCTTGTGCCTCACCAGGCGAACATCAGGATTACTGATGCAGTTGCCACGCGTTTGAAAGTTGATAAAGAAAAAGCTGTAATAAGCATTACTTATATGGGAAATAATTCTTCCGCTACTATCCCGGCGACACTTTACGACATCCAGAAAGAAGGAAGATTAAAGGAAAATGATATTGTACTCTGTACAACTTTCGGCTCCGGCGTTGCTTATGGCGCACTATTAATTCAATGGTAAAGGGGAATTGATATGAACTATTTTATAACCGAAGAACAGGAAGAAATTCGTAAATTAGCGGAACAGATCCGGGAAGAAAAAATTCTTCCGGTCAGAGAAAAATATGACCGCGAAGGTATTTTCCCGAGAGATATTATAGATGCATGTTCTCAGGCCGGTCTCTCCGGTGTTTATATTCCGGAAGAATATGGTGGCTTCGGCGGCGGAGTTATGGAACTCGTCATCGTCACAGAGGAACTTTCAGTCGGATGTCTTGGTACTTCTACAAGTTATGCCGCAACAGCGCTCGGTACTTTCCCGATTATTATAGCCGGTAATGAAGAACAGAAGAAAAAATACCTGCCGGGTATTGCTGCAGGTGAATTTATTGCAGCTTTCGCGCTTACAGAAGCTGATGCCGGTTCTGACCCAGGCGGAATTAAAACCACAGCCGTTAAAAAAGATGGTAAATATATATTGAATGGCACAAAGCAGTGGATAACCAACGGCGGCGAAGCTGATGTATATACAATTATCGCTCAAACGGATAAAACCCGTGGTCTCCGCGGCCTATCAGCATTTATAGTTGAAAAAGATACTCCTGGATTTACCTATGGTAAAAAAGAAGACAAACTCGGTATCCGCGCTTCAGCGACCAGGGAACTGGTATTCGAAGATTGCGCAATTCCCGAGGAAAATCTTCTTGGTGTACCGGGAACAGGTATTATTACTACATTAAAGACCCTCGACCGAGCAAGAGCCGGTGTTGCAGCTCAGGCTGTTGGTCTTGCCGAAGGAGCAATGAGAGAAGCGATTAAATATTCCCGTGAGCGTCATCAGTTCGACAAACCTATCAGCGCTTTCCAGGCTGTGCAGCATATACTCGCTGATATGGCTATCCAGGTAGAAGCAGCAAGAGCGCTTACCTATTCAGTAGCAAGGCATATAGACGGCGGAGCCAAGAAATTCTCCAAGGAAGCCGCTATCGCTAAGACATTTGCAACCGATATGGCTATGAAAGTAACGATTGATGCCATCCAGGTACTTGGTGGTTACGGGTATATGAGAGAATATCCGGTCGAAAAAATGATGCGCGATGCAAAAATCCTTCAGATTTATGAAGGAACAAACCAGATCCAGAGGAATGAAATCGCTGCTTCGCTGATCAAAGAGGCAGCAAAGGCGTAAAGACTTTCATTATGGTTAAAAAAGCATTTATTTTCCCCGGTCAAGGTTCCCAGTTTGCGGGAATGGGGAAAGATATATACGATAACTACGAATCAGCTCGCAGAGTATTCGAGCAGGCTGATGAGGCGCTCGGCTTCTCAATATCCGAGATCTGCTTCAATGGCCCCGAAGAAAAGCTGAAACTGACCGAAATTACACAGCCTGCGATACTTACTGTTTCTATTGCCCTTTTCGCAGCGCTGCAGCAGGAGGGAGAGGCTGAGTTTGATTTTGCTGCTGGGCATTCACTTGGTGAATATTCAGCCCTCGTCGCTGCAAATACCCTCAAGCTTCCAGATGCTGTTGTTGCGGTAAATAAAAGAGGCAAATTTATGCAGGAAGCTGTACCTGTAGGTGAAGGGACAATGGCTGCAATTATCGGGCTTGATGAGAAGAAACTCGAAGAGATTTGCTCCTCAATCAGCTCAGATTCCTCATTTGTTGCCCCGGCTAACTACAATTCACCCGGGCAGGTTGTTATTGCCGGCCATACACCTGCTGTTGAAACTGCGTGCGCTAAAGCGAGCGAAGCTGGAGCTAAAAGGGCTCTTCTGCTCCCGGTCAGCGCACCGTTCCACACCACGTTAATATCCTCAGCGCGTGAAAAGCTGGCTGAGCACTTTAAAAACATAGAATTTCGCGACCCGGTTGTGCCGATTGTCGCCAATGTTAATGCTGAATTCAGCAAAACCGCTGATGAAACGAGAGAAGCGCTTGTCAACCAGGTAACTGCCCCTGTGAGATGGATTGAATCTATTGAGAAATTAGTCTCTGCAGGCGTAGAAGAATTCGTAGAAATTGGGCCCGGTAAAGTATTGACCGGGTTGGTAAAAAGAATTGACAAATCTGTGCGAACCTATTATATAGAGGATTCCACAACTTTGGACGACTATTTATCAAAATAAGGGTTGGATAAAAATGACTGATACGCAAAAAATTGCTCTCGTAACAGGAGCAGCCAGGGGGATCGGGCGAGAAATTGCCCTGGAACTGGCAAAAAAAGGTATAGATATCGCTGTCGCTGATATCCATTTCCCTGATGATATCTCTACAAAAAACGATATTATCGCTTTAGGTAGAAAAGCAATTGAAGTGAAGGTTGATGTTTCAAAACCCGAATCTGTAAAAGAAGCGGTGGAGAAAATTAATGAAGAACTGGGAATGATTTCTATTCTCATCAATAATGCAGGCATTACTAGAGATAACATCATGCTAAGGATGACTGATGAAGAATGGTACTCGGTAATCAATATCAATCTTAACGGCGCTTTCAATTGCATTAAAGCAATAGTACGCCAGATGACCAAAAATCGCTGGGGACGTATAGTTAATGTTACATCAGTTGTGGGTCAGCGTGGAAATGCCGGCCAGGCGAATTACGCTGCATCCAAAGCCGGTTTAATTGGGCTTACCAAAGCTCTGGCAATCGAATTTGCATCAAGAGGCGTGACGGTCAATGCTGTCGCTCCTGGATTTATAGATACTGAAATGACAAATGTATTGCCTGATAAGGTTAAGGAGATGCTTCTTGAACAGGTTCCCAGTAAAACTCTGGGAGCACCTGCCGATGTCGCTAAAAGCGTTGCTTTTCTTGTTTCTGATGACGCGGCCTATATTAGTGGGCATGTTTTAGCGGTAAACGGCGGAATGTATATGTAATTGCACACAAGATGTGTATAAAAATAAAAATTATAGGCTGAGTGAAATATTTAAGGAGGTAAATATGGCACTAGAAGAACAAGTAAAAAATATTATCGTTGAGCAGCTTGGTGTTGATCCTGATGAAGTAACGGATAACGCACATTTCATCGATGACCTCGGCGCAGATTCTCTTGATACCGTTGAACTCGTA
>JAFGBY010000111.1 GCA_016932915.1 Acidobacteriota bacterium
ATTGCCCTTGCGATACAAAGCCTCTGCTGTTGGCCACCTGAAAGGTCCGTCCCAGGTTTGTTCAATTGGTCTTTTACCTCGTTCCATAGCGCTGCGCCTATCAATGCTTTCTCAACACGTTCAGCAAGTTCGGACTTTGTCGTTTTATAATGAAGCTTTAAACCATAGGCGACATTATCGAATATTGTCATCGGGAATGGAGTTGGTTTCTGGAAAATCATCCCAACTTTTTTCCTGAGTTCAAGTGTGTCGACCTCAGGGGAAAGGATGTTTTGCCCGTCGAATAGAACTTCTCCGGTAGCTCTTTGATCCCTGTAGAGTGAATATATTTTATTATAAACCCTGATATGAGTTGATTTGCCGCAACCGGAAGGGCCGATAATCGCTGTGACTTTATTTGTAGCGATATTAAGGTTGTTGTCATGAAGTGCCTGGTTATCTCCATAGAAGAAATTCAAATTTTTCGTCTGAATCTTGTATTTCAAGTTGCCTGAGTTTTCCTTGTTTTCCCGGGATCGGCTGTTTTCCTTAAAACGTTCGAGCTTCGGTTTTTTCAGTTCGATTGTCATCTTGTTTTTACCTCTTTAAAAATGACTCTTGCAAGGATTGTGATTATCAATACACCGAATGTGATTAACAATGAAGCGCCCCATGCGAGCTGGTTCCAGTCATCGTATGGCGACATTGCGAAGTTGAATATCGTTACCGTGAGGTTTGATGTCGGTTCGCTGAGGTTGTCGGGCCAGAATACATTATTGAGAGCCGTGAAGAGCAGGGGAGCGGTCTCACCGCTGACCCTCGCTACTGCGAGAAGCGAACCGGTGATAAGCCCTGATTTTGCCGCCCGAAACACAACACCGATTGTCATTTTCCACCTGGGCGCGCCAAGTGCAAGAACGGACTCCCTGAGTGAATTCGGAACAAGGGTCAGCATATCCTCGGTCGTTCGTGCAACGACCGGGATCATTATAATTGCGAGCGATACACCACCGGCCCATCCGGAGAAGTATCCCATCGGGGCTACCATTATCGCATATATAAAAAGTCCGACGATAATCGATGGTATCCCCATCATTACATTGGTTGCGAATCGGATAAACTCCCCAAATTTTGTTTTCCTTCCATATTCTGAAAGGTAAACACCGGCCATCATTCCAATAGGCACCCCGAGAACCGTTGCTATCAGGGTCATAAAAACGGTACCCACGATAGCGTTGGCAACGCCTCCTCCTGCATCACCCGGAGCTGGGGGAATCTGCGTAAAGAAGTCCCAGTTTATTGCGGCTGCTCCACGCTGGATGACTTCCCCCAAAATCCAGACCAGGAAGAATATACCTATCATTGCTCCCAAACTTGAGAGAAGACGGACAAACAGGTCAAGCGCTTTTCTACCGGTTGCGGGACGTGGCCTCATAATCCACCGCCCATCTGTTTATTTATATGACGTACCCAGAGCTGTGCGGCGATCTGGACAATCAACGTCATCACAAGTAGGACCAACCCAAGGTAAATCAACGAACTCATATATATATCCTCCGATGCTTCAGCGAACTCATTCGCAAGGGTGGAAGCGATAGTATTACTCGGGTCAAACAGCGAAGCGCTGATCCCGTGCCGATTGCCTATAACGAAAGTTACTGCCATTGTTTCCCCGATTGCGCGTCCAAGCCCAAGGAATGATGCGCCGACCAGTCCTTTTATACCATACCGCATTGTAACTTTTCTTGTCACTTCCCAGGTTGTGGAGCCCATTCCATGCGCGGATTCTTTTACTACGGATGGAACCATTTTAAAAATATCTCTCATAACTGAGCTCACGAATGGGAGAATCATAAGGGCCAATATTATACCGGCGGATAACATGCCAATTCCTATCGGAGGCCCTGAAAAAAGAGCACCGATAAGAGGTATCTCGCCAAAAGTACTCTGAAGGAATGGCTGAACATGCTCCGACATATAAGGGGCAAAAACGAAAAGTCCCCACATACCGTAAATTATACTGGGAATAGCTGCCAGCAGTTCTATCGCAGAGCCCACCGGCTTGCTGATAATTGGCGGTGCAAGTTCGACAAGAAAAAGAGCAATTATCAGGCTTAGCGGAACGGCGATAAGCATTGCGAGAAGTGTAGAAACAAGCGTACCGAAAATACTGCTTGCTGCGCCGAATTCCTCGGTAACCGGATTCCATGAATTACTGGTGATAAAATCAAGCCCAAACCTGTCAATCGCCATTTTTGAATCTATAAACAGGGAGATTAGTACTCCCGCCATTATTATAAAAATTATTGATGCCATTGATACAGCAATGGCTTTAAAAATGCTGTCTCCATTAATCGCTTTAAGAATTTTCTGGAGTTTCATTAACAATTACCTTCTATATATAAATGAAGGGGAGCGATTCAGCATCCCCTTCAAATGTAAGCAAGATCACTGGTCATTACTTCCAGATTGCGTTGCCTTTGGTTTTTACTTCTTTAGCCCAAACTTCTTTAACAATTTCCACGACTGGTTTTGGCATCGGAACATAATGTAGTTCTTCAGCCATCTTGTCCCCATTTTCAAAACACCAGTTGAAGTAATTCAACATAGTTTTTGCTGTCTGGGCATTGACCTGATCTTTGTATATCAGGATGAATGTTGCGCCGGTAATAGGCCAGCTTTTCGCTCCGGCCTGATCGGTCAGTACAACATAGAATCCGGGAGCGTTTTTCCAGTCAGCGCCTGCAGCAGCAGCCTGGAAAGCTTCGAATGAAGGAATGACGTACTTTCCATCCTTATTCTGGAGAGAAATGTATGAAAGTTTATTCTGAACGGCATAAGCAAATTCTACATAGCCGATAGAACCGTTGAGTCTCTCAACATACGATGCAACGCCTTCATTTCCTTTACCGCCGTAAAAGTTTCCTTTTGGCCATTCAACTACCTTATCGTTTCCGAAATTCTTCTTCCAATCTTCAGATACTTTAGAGAAGTAGTTGGTCAGCAGCCAGGTGGAACCGGATCCGTCAGACCTGTGAACAACCGATATAGCTTTATCGGGAAGTTTAAGTCCTGGATTCAGCTTTGCAATTTCAGGAGCTTTCCAATTCGTTATTTTGCCTGAGAAAATTTTTACGAGTGTATCCGCATTCAGTTTAATGTCTCCAGCTTTGATACCCTTGATGTTTACAACGGGTACAATACCGCCCATTACCATCGGGAACTGGATAAGGCCGGATTCGTTTAATTCCTCAGCTTTTAACGGTTTATCAGATGCGCCAAAGTTGACTGTTTTAGCCTTGATCTGTTTGATCCCGCCGCCGGAACCGATGGATTGATAGTTCACTTTTATACTATTCATTTTATAGTACTTAAGAGCCCATTTCTGGTATAGCGGGTTGGGGAACGATGCTCCAGCACCGTTGATTGTCTCATCAGCCGCGAAGAGACTTCCCAGGGATAAAACAAATACAAAGGCGATTACTGCGATTAAGCTTTTTGCTCTGAGAAAATTCATCTTTTTACCTCATTTATCATTTTCGTTAATAAATTACTCATCAAATGTTAGAGATTTATTAGCGAACTATTAGCGTTCAGCTCACTTATTTGCTTACCTTGATTTTGAAATCTGTCTGGAAACGGAGGTAGAAGCAGTTGAATGCTCCATATTCATCGTGATCAGACATTACATAGTTAGCCATGATGCGAGTGTAAGGATTCAGGTGCCAGTTCAGTCCAACGGTGAAGTTGTTCAGTTCACCACCGGTGATATCGGCATCGTTAAGGTCGATCATAGAGTAACGTAATGCGAGTTCAAAAGCGCCTATGCCATCTTCCTGGCCAAGACTCTTTTTCGGTTTTACACGGTCAAATTCTTTTGTTGAGACTTTATAATTGCGGTGTTCACCGGTAAGCCAGTAGCTTGCCTGGATGTAGAAACCGCTGAATACGGGATCACCGACCATTGTGGCATCAACTGAAGCGCTCATGAATTCACCCTGGACTGAGAAGGGGCCAAATACTGCAGCCGCTTCAAGGCCAAAAATGCTGGATGATTCAGCATACATATTGCCGGTATCCACAAATCTATGTGCAGTAACATGTACTTCAGGTCTTACACGATATCTGAGATCTCCACCATCTAGATTACGGTTTGTATAAGCAACACCGAGGTGAATAGCGTTTCCATTATCCTTATTATACATTGGGGTAATAGCGAAACGGCCGGTGAAGTTATAAAGAGCTTCAACGTTAAGAGCATCGCCGTATGAATCAGTTGGCTCACGGAAGATACCAAAACCTAACCAGATAAGTTTATCAGCCAGGTTGACATCGAACATGAATCCAAGTTTACGACTGGGTGCAAATGTATCGGTCACGAGGGACTGTTCGATAAATGTGATATATTTAGAACTGGTAAGTTCCTCAAGGCCGAAAGGCTCTTTAAAATGACCAACTGTCAAGTTGAATGGAAGGTGTTTGATTTTAAGATAAACATCTTTCCAGTCAGCATCGCCACCGGCGAAATCATACTGAACTTTAAATTCAACTTTACCAAAGAATGTGCCCTTTGCATATATCCGTGCTCTGCGGTATTCAATTGCATCTTCAAACGGTCCAAATTCTTCTTCAATGGCGTCATCGCCGCTCATCCATGCCATATCAAGCATAAAACGTCCACCAACTTCGATCTCTTCCGCAGGTTTTTCATCATCGGCAAGAGCAGTGAAGCTGAAAACACTGAGCATTAGCAAGGCAGTCAGTATCGCCAGGCTTTTTCTCATAAGTAAACCCTCCTTTATGTGGTTATTAATTAAGCGAGACTTCCTCGCTGTCATTGAGAAATTACCCGAGGTGAATTAATTTAAGATGAATAGGAGGTTAGAATTGAGCTAGGAACATGATTTCGGATTAACAGACTTTATCTATCTTAGTTAAAGTCTCTTGTATATTATTGATTTAAATAGATATAAAAGCCGGAACCCTGGATAGACTCCAGGGTATACCTTACCGGCAAATATAAAACGGTATTTATTTCAGATGTAAAGCCTGAATTAGAAACGCAGAGCTACTTCTTCAGTGCGAAGTCGAATTGTACTCGTAGTTGAAAAATCTGTATTGATCCATAGTAACTCTGATCAGATATAACATAGTTGAGCATCAAACGGGTTCTTGCGGTTTGATGCCAGTTGATACCGATTGTGAAGTTTTTTAGCTCGCCTCCGTAAACTGTCTCATCTTCAAGGTCACCCACTGAATAACGGGCTGCGAGTTCAATAGCACCGATTCCGCCTTCTTTAAATACATCGTTATTGGGTTTAACACGTCCGAAAGTAGCGCTGCCCAGAGAGTAAGGCCTGTATTCTCCTGTCAGCCAATAGCTGGCCTGAATATAGTACCCGGAAAGGGAAGGATCGAGTCTTTCTTCGCTCGTTATGTTAGCTACCATATATTCGCCCTGAATGGAAAGGGGTCCGAAAACGGAAGCGAGTTCAAAACCGAAGATAGTTGTGCTGGTGGCAGCGATTCCGCTTGAATCGATAAAGGCTCCGATCATATGGCACTCAGGACGCGCTTGAAATTTAATGTTGCCATAATCTCCGAGATCCCTGTAATTAATGGCTGCGCCTATATGCACCATAGTTTTACCGTCATCTTTATAAAGCGGTCTCACTGCGAGTCTACCGGTGAAGTCATAAGTAGGATCTATTGATTCAACATCACCAATACTGTTTGCAACTCTGAATGCGCCACCTGTGACATAGAGCAGATTATCAAATGCAGTAAAATCGATCATAGCGCCACTGTTTCTTGTAGGGGTGAACATATCAGGAATAGCTCTTTCCATGAAGGTTATATAATTAGAGCTGGTAAGCTGTTCCAGACCGAAAGGCTCACGGAAGTGGCCAATAGTAATATTAAAGGGAAGGTTTTTAAATATAATATAAACATCTTTAGGCAGAGGAGAACC
Source organism: Acidobacteriota bacterium (assembly GCA_016932915.1). Classification (GTDB taxonomy): domain Bacteria; phylum Acidobacteriota; class DATKUA01; order JAFGBY01; family JAFGBY01; genus JAFGBY01. The sequence continues at coordinate 5,951 of JAFGBY010000111.1, forward strand.
ACCCTCGAGGCTCATTTCAATTTTGAATTCTATGTTTTCACCGAAATTGCCTTTTCCGTATGCCCAGAGACGGCGATATTCCATCGTTTCTTCAAATGAACCAAAGTTTATATCAATATTTTCATCATAAGAGGGGTAGAATCCCCAATCATGCTGTACTCTTGCGCCAACTTCAAAAGAATCTTCTTTCTTTTCCTCTCCATAGGCTAACAAGGCGAGCGATAGCGCTATGGCGATTATAAAAATCCTTTTCATATTTCATCTCCTATAAATATATTACATGCCTGAATGGCACATAATTCATATAATATGTGACGTGCGGCATGGTTTTGCAAATTTATTTTATTTTTTTAGGAAAATTTTGAAGATGCTTCCCTTTTTGAATGTGCTTTCAACTTCAACTGTCCCGTGATGAGCTTCGGCAATATGTTTTACAATCGCAAGGCCTAAGCCCGTTCCTCCAAGCTTACTACTTCTTGCTTTGTCGATCCTGTAAAACCGTTCAAAGAGTCTTGGTAGGTATTGTTGTTCTATTCCGAAACCATTGTCTTTTACCGAAATACAATATTCGTCACCTGCATCCGTGCAATTGATTTCTACCTTTTTGTTATTGTCACTATATTTAATAGCATTATCTACTAAGTTGGTAATTGCTTGTTCGATTAAGTGGTAGTTGAAAATACCTTTAATCCCTTTTTTACATTTATTGACCAGTTCAATCTCTTTTTCTCCAGCCTTAATTGAGCAGTTTTTAATAGCGGAGTGAATGACATCGTTCCATTGATGTTCATCGACATCCAGGTCATTTTTTTCTGTATGCCGCTCAATCCTTGATAGGCTGAGGAGGTCTTCAATAATTGCGTATAACCTGTCAGCTCCGTTGATTATTATATCGAGGAATCCGAATGATTGTGTTTTATCCTCGAAACCGTCATCTTTCAGGGTTTCTGCTGCCGCTTTTATAGATGTAATCGGTGTTTTTAACTCATGCGATACGTTTGCTACGAAATCCCTTCGGATATTTTCAAGCTGCTGGAGACGAGTTATATCATTGAGAACAATCAGGGCTCCCAGGTGCTCGCCGGAAGTATCCGTGAGGCTTGTTCCATGTGCCTGGACATATTTTATCCCATTCTCATTGAAACTAAGCTCTTTCTGTATATTACCCTCTTTTTGTAATGTTTCATTTACAAAGTCGAGTAACTCGGTATTTCTGACCACTTCATGTATTAATTTTCCTTTTGATTTTTCAACAGTTGTCCCGAGAAAATTTGCGGCAGCTTTATTGATTTTCAGGATTTTTTCATCCGTATCTACAGCAATCACTCCCTCAATCATACTCGCAAGTATTGCATCCTGCTCGTTTTTTTGCCGTGTATACATTAATATCTGGCTGTTGAGATTTGCTGCCATCGTGTTTATCGAGTCTGCAAGGTTGGTGAACTCTTTAGTTTTACTTGGTGCAACGCGGTGTTCCAGGTTACCACTGGAGAAAATAGCCATACTTTTTTCAATAGATTTAATAGGTTGATGTATCATTGTTGATACCATCAAGCTCAATGCTGCTGCGAAAATAATGACCACTAACCCACTAAGCATTACTTGAAGATATAGCTGGCTCAGCGTGTCTTCGATTGATTCGATAGACTGTGCACTCCTTATCACCGCTATTGCTTTTCCACTATCTGGCGATGAAACAGGGACAGCTACATACATCATCTCTTCTTCGAGAGTGTAGCTGTAACGCATGGATGATCCTTTTTGACTATTTTCAATAGCTTGAATGATTTCCGGTCTGTCAGAATGGTTATCCATTACTGTTGGATTTTCCATTGAATCTGCAAGTACCTGGCCGGATAAAGCAACTATTGTGATTCGTATATCCGAACCTTTTGCAAATGTTCTAATTTTTGGTTGAAGCTGTGTTGAGTTCGGGTTTTCAATATCTTTATTAAGTGCATTCCGTAAAATTACACATTGATTGAACAGATATTCAGTTTTCTGATTATAGTAAAAATCTTTAACTTTTAAGTTTATGTAGGAAGTTATAGCAACAATGGATACCAGGGTAATTATTATGTAGGACGGATAAAGCC
>JAFGBY010000112.1 GCA_016932915.1 Acidobacteriota bacterium
CTTGAGGTTAAACCTTAAGCCGGGTGATATTTACTGATTCAGTTGGAAATTATCTGATAGTCTTACTTAATAATATCCATTACCAAATCTGTGTTTGTTTCAATTTTAACTTCACGGAACATCATTTCGAGGTTTGCATACAGAGCTTTATTCTGTTTGTCCTGTAACAATCTGGACTTGTAAGATTCGGAATTCCTCAAGAATTCATTAAAATCTATATCTATCTTTTCTTCGATCTGCCCGATGATGTAACCATTATAATATTCGAACGGTCCCTTCACTTCGCCTGTTCTGCCGTTAAATGCTTCGTAATTAAGCTCTGCAATAGCTCCTATGCCTGGGATAGCTCCGCTCCGTGTAATTGGCTCTAATGATTCAACTGTTAAACCTGATGCAATTACAGCTTCATCGATGGGAGTACCGGCTCTGATCTTATCTGCCAGATCAGCGGACTCTTTCTCCGCTAATGATTTAGCAACTTCCTCACGGTACCCTGATTCAACATCCTGCCGTACTTCTTCCATCGGTGGGATGTGACTTTCTTTCTGTTCCTTGATTTTCAGGAAAAGGATTGAATCCCCGTTTACTATAGGTTCTGATATAGAATCTACACCTGATTTAACTGTGAAATCCATTAGTTTGTCTGATGGAGGGACACCCTGCGGCAGGCCGCCCTGGGGGAAGAATTCGGTCTGGCGGAAGCTTAAATTTTCTTTTTCAGCTGTTTTATTCCAGTCCTTGCTGTCTTCAAGTACTTCTGTAATCCTCTCTAGATCAGCATCTCTTTTTTCGGTTGCCTTGAATTCTTTCAATTTTTCCATGATTTCATTTTTAACATCAACATATTTAGTATATTCAGAGCTTCTGGTATCTTCGAGTTTAATAATATGATAACCGAATACGGTTTTGATCGGCCCTACGATTTCACCATTTTTCATACGCCATAGAGCTTCATCGAATTCAGGCTGGTATACTCCTTTAGCTGCATAATCAAGTAAACCACCATTTACAGCGCTTGCGGTATCCTCTGAAACCCTCGTTGCGATTGCTGCGAAATCCTCGCCTGATTTGACCATTTCCAGAACCTTATCGGCTTCTGCTTTGATTCTTTCTGCTGTAGCTGCATCCGCGTCTCTGGGGACTTTTAAAAGAATATGCCTGGCCTGTCTTTTTGCAGGTTCTAGATAATTATCTTTATGGGTTGTATAATAGTTGTACGCTTCTTCTGAGGTTATCTCAATTCCCTCCAGGTACTTTTTCAGATCAATATTCACTATTTCATATTTATTGGAATCCGGACGGCGATAGTCTTCTTTATGCTCATTATAAAAACTATTTAAAGCTTCATCAGTGACTTCAACACGGTCTTTCAGTTTATCGATGCTTACCTTTACTATTTTAAGGCGCACTTTTTCATTTTCGAGTTTATATTGATCAAGAGCTTCTTCGTCGGTCACATCAATGCCGATAAGCAGTAGGTTTTGAAGCTTTCTGAGTTTTATTTCGTCTTTCAAGCCGGATTCAAAAGCAGCAATACTCTGCCCGCTACCTTCGATGATCCTCTTATACATAGCATCTTCAACCAGTTTTCCGTCTTTATCTCGGAATATATAATTACCGGCTGAATCTTTGAAGTTCATTATAGTATCGTATAACTCATCCGGGCTGGTCACGATTCCAAGTTCATCAGCTTCTTTAAGCCAGAGTTGCTCACGAATAAATTGTGTGATTATTTCGTTTGCGATCATCATACGCGATTGTTCGTCCTGAGCATCCTTGGCGTACTGTTGGAAACGAGTACCAAACTCATACCTATCCATTTCTACATCACCGGCTTTAACAATTACATTAGGATTTCCCTGGATACCCTGGCTGCCGCTTCCCCAAATCAAAAATACGCCGGCTATAAATGAGAAAATGACGGCCCATAACAGTCCTTTTATGAATTTCGATTGAACATTTTCACGCATTACCTTTAACATGCTCTTTTCCTCCTGGTTCTAGTTTCTCTAGTCTCGGTCATTCTATCCTACACATCTTTTTGTGTAAACAACCTTTTTAAGAGTGAAAGATAACTGCTTCTACCTGTTTATCACTCAATAAACTCTTTCAAATCTTTATTACGTATCTCGGTAGTTAGGTGTTGAATGATTCAGCGAATAAAATATAATTACTATTCAAGGATAATAGTATTAACATACAAGAGAAGATTGAGAAAATAGAGGAACAGAATGACGGAAAAAAATGAAACGAAGCAGGAGTTCAAAGATATTACCTCTGTGCTGAAAGAGCTGTCTATCGCAGTACCGGTTTCAGAAACGAAAACGGAAGAAGAAAAGATAATCCAGACCTTATCAAAGTCTGTAAGTATAAAAGGTTTTCGTAAGGGTAAAGTACCTCTTGAACTTATTAAAAACAAATACAAACAAAACATAGAAGAAGAATTACTGGAGAAAATTATCCAGGATAAAGTAAAAAACTTCTTCGAAAAATCAGATTTGATGCCAATTTCAACACCAAGCGTAAAAGAATTGGATTATAGCCTGGGCAATCCACTCTCCTTCACAGTGGAGTTTGAGATCAGACCTGAGCTGGATATCCAGGGTTATAAAGATATAAAAGTCGATATTGAGAAAATTAAAGTTTCAAATAAAGAAGTTGATGAAGAAATTGAAAATCTCCGCAAGCGAGCCGCGCAACTTGACCCCGTCGAGGGAAGAGGAGTTATTGCAGGTGATTTATTGACGATGAGCGGTACTTTCACGGAATCCCACGGTGACCACTCTCATACACATGAAATCGGCAGAAGGAATTATCCTATGCCTGATCAGAAGAGTGAATTTTCCAATTTTGATAAACAAATTGAAGGAATGACCAAGGACGATGAAAAATCCTTCGAAATTGAAGTCGATAATGAACGGCTTGGTAAGAGTCTTAAAGGTAAACATATCGAGTTCAATGTGAAAATCGAAGAAATACATACTGTCCAGCTTCCTGAAGTCGATGATGAATTCGCAAAAAGCCTTGGAGAATTCGAAGACCTGAAAACCCTGAAAGAAGAAATTAAAAACTCACTGATTGAACTAAAAAAATCGGAAGAACGAAGAAAAGCGGGAGACACTCTTCTTGATAAAGTGATAGATAAAAACGAATTTGAGATCCCAAAGGCGTATATTGAGGATGAGATAAACAATATAATAAATTATAAAGCAACACAGCTTCTTAATATGGGTATCAATCTCAGGCATAACCCGATTGATTGGGAAAAAATGAGAGAAGATGTCCGCGAAGATGCTTCAAAAAACGTTGCGAGAATGATGACCTTGATTAATATTGCTGACAAAGAAGAGATCAAGGTAGATGAGAAGGAAGTCGAAGAGAAGGTAAAAGACATTGCTGATCAACGAAAAGTCAGCAATACGAAATTACTTGCCGATTTTAAGAAATCTGGTGAGTATGACCGGATAAAGACCGATATTTTGTTTACTAAAACAGTTGATTTTCTCTTTGAAATTAACCATATTAAAATTGGATAAATCTTATGACTTTAGTTCCAATAGTTGTTGAAAATGACGGCAGAGCAGAGCGGTCCTACGATATATTTTCTAGGCTGTTAAAAGACCGTATAGTGATGCTTGGCGATGAGCTTGAAAGCAGACTGGCAAATCTTATTGTTGCCCAGATGTTGTATCTTGAAGCGGAAGATCCTGAAAAGGAGATCTCAATATATGTTAATTGTCCCGCTGGTGATATAAGCGCTGGATTAGCGATTTATGATACAATGAAACTGATTAAGCCTGATATCCGTACATTATGTTATGGAGAGGCTTCCGAGATAGCTTCCCTAATTGTGGCAGCAGGAACAAAAGGAAAAAGATTTGCGCTTCCTCATTCAAGGTTTACAATGTATCAACCAACTGGAAAGCTAAATGGACAGGCAACCGATATAGATATCCAGGCAAGGGAGCTCATCAGGAGAAGGAACGAAATCATTAAAATATTGTCAGAAAATACTAACCAGCCGATAGGTCAGTTAGAAGTCGATACGGAACGTCAGATGATAATGGATGCGCAAGCTGCGAAACAATACGGGCTGATTGACGAAATATTGAAAGAAAGAAAATAAAAATTAGCGGTTATAGAGGTTTTAATGGTTAAGACAAACGAAGGATTTAACGCTCTTAAATGTTCTTTCTGTAATAAAAGCCAGAAGGAAGTTAAGAAGCTTATCGCTGGACCGAATGTTTACATATGCGATGAGTGTGTAGAAATCTGCAATGAGATAATTACAGAAGAGCGTTTACAGGAAAAATCCAAAGCCAAACTTGGCATCCCAAAACCGGAAGAGATCAAAGAGTTCCTTGATAAGTATGTTGTTGGCCAGGAACAAGCAAAAAAGAAAATATCCGTCGCGGTTTATAATCATTATAAAAGAGTGGAATTTTATGATGAGAAAACAGATGACGTTGAGCTGAATAAAAGTAATATCCTTCTTATTGGGCCCACTGGAACGGGAAAAACTTTGATAGCAAGGACACTTGCAAAATGCCTGAAAGTCCCGTTTGCTATTGTGGATGCCACAACTCTTACAGAGGCTGGATATGTCGGAGAGGATGTTGAGAATATAATCCTCAAACTTTTCCAGGCATCCGGGTTTGATCTCGAAAAAACCCAGAAGGGTATCATTTATATCGATGAAATCGATAAAATCAGTAAAAAAGATGAGAATCCATCAATTACCCGCGATGTTTCAGGTGAAGGAGTTCAGCAAGCTCTGCTGAAAATACTTGAAGGTACTGTCGCTAATGTTCCTCCACAGGGAGGCAGAAAACATCCGCACCAGGAATTCTACCAGATAGATACTACTAATATTCTCTTTATTGGTGGTGGAGCTTTTATCGGACTTGATAAGATAATCAAGAAACGAATCGGCGCGCGGACTATGGGATTTAACTCTGAGAAAGAGGATATGAAAAGCATCGATGATATAGAAATCTTGAAGATGGCTGAACCTCAGGATCTAATCAGGTTCGGCTTGATACCGGAATTTGTCGGGCGGTTGCCCATCATCGGCACACTTGAAAACCTCAGCCGTGAAGCGCTGCTTACGATTCTGTCTAAACCAAAGAATGCGCTCATCAAACAGTACCAGAAGCTCTTTGATTTTGAAGGAGTGAAGTTGAATTTTTCTGAAGATGCCCTTGAGGAAATAACAGCCCTCGCGCTTGAAAGGAAAATCGGCGCTAGGGGATTAAGGGCCATCATGGAAGATTTCATGCTTGATATCATGTATGATTTACCTTCTCAGAACGATATTAAGGAATGTGTGATTGATAAAGACGTAGTAAAGAAGGCAAAGGAGCCGATGATTGTCCGCGAGAAAAAAGCGGGCTAATCCTTGCAGAAATTTCACTAGCAGCATTTGAACAAGGATACTATGATGTCAGAGAAAACCGAAATATATCAAAATTTACCGCTCCTGCCTATGCGGGACCTGGTAATTTTTCCAAATATGATGATTCCTTTTTTTGTAGGAAGGGATAAATCTATCAAAGCCCTGGACTACGCACTTGAAAAAGACCAGAAAATCTTCTTAGCCACTCAGAAAGATGCGCTGGTTAATGAGCCGGAAAAAGAAGATATTTACCTCATTGGTGTAGTCTCAAAAATTATTCAAAGTTTAAAAATGCCCAATGGGAACATTAAAGTCCTTATTGAAGGTTTACACAGGGCAAAGATTATAGATTTTATAGACCAGAACGATTATCTGGAAGTTGTTACGGAAAAGCTAACTCCCAGGCCTGAGCTCTCGGATGTTCCTTCTCATCTTACTCGTGATGTCACCGAGAAACTGGAGCAATACTTAAGGCTAAGCCAGAATATTAATTCCGATGTGTTTGTTTCCACTTTAAAAGAGACTAACCCGGATAAGCTTGCGGATTCCATCGCTGCTCACTTAAATATTGAAATCAAACAGAAACAAGAACTTCTGGAAACGGTCAATCCTAAACTTCGTATGACCAAACTCCAGACGATTCTCGATATTGAAATCGAAAAGGTGATGCTGGACGAGAAGATCAACGAGGAAGTCAAAAAGCAGATGGAAAAAGCTCAGCGGGAGTATTACCTGAATGAAAAGATAAAAGCTATCCATAAAGAACTAGGCAGGACGAAAGAAAAGGTTGATGAGATTGACCAGCTGAGGGAGAAGATAGATGAAAGCGGTATGCCCGATAAGGTCAAGGAAAAGGCAGAACAGGAACTTGAAAAGCTGGAATCCATGCCTCCGATGTCTGCAGAAGCAACAGTTTCAAGAGGTTACCTTGATTGGCTGATCTCAATGCCATGGAATAAAAGGTCTCGCGAGAAACGGGATCTTATTAAAGCGGAAAAGATATTAAACGATGATCATTATGCCCTCGAAAAACCGAAGGAGAGAATTCTTGAATTCCTGGCCGTTCGGCAGCTTGTAAAGAAACAGAAAGGTTCAATACTCTGTTTTGTCGGGGCTCCCGGTGTTGGTAAAACATCGCTCGCAAGTTCGATTGCCAGAGCCACAGGCAGAAAATTCGTACGGCTTTCTCTAGGAGGAGTCCGCGATGAAGCTGAGATACGCGGCCACAGGAGAACATATATAGGTGCGTTCCCTGGCAGGATTATACAGATGATCAAACGTGCAGAAACCAAGAATCCCGTTTTCCTTTTGGATGAAGTTGATAAAATGAGCACGGATTTCCGTGGAGACCCGTCTTCAGCCCTGTTGGAAGTACTGGATCCGGAACAAAATCATTCCTTCCTGGATCATTACCTGGATGTTGAATTTGATTTGTCGGAGGTAATGTTCATTGCTACCGCGAACGTTCTGCACCCGATACCAAGGGCTTTACAGGACAGGATGGAAGTTATCCATCTTTCCGGTTATACCTTAGCGGAAAAGATTGAAATAGCAGAACGGCACTTGATTTCAAAGCAGTTAAAAGAACACGGCCTTCATAAAAAGAAAATCGTTTTCACACGTGAAGCGATTAAATATATCATTGAGAAATATACACGCGAGGCGGGGGTTAGAAACCTCGAGCGGTCTATTGCTTCCCTGTTAAGGAAGATGGCTCGCCAGTATGTTACTAAGAGCATTAAAAAGACTGTAAAACTGACACCGGAGAAAATAGAGGAATATCTGGGTATTCCGAAATATCGAAAAGCCGAAAAGGAACAAAAGGCAGAAGTTGGGCTCGTTATGGGTGTTGCTTGGACCGAAATGGGTGGGGAATTGCTTGCGACAGAATGTACATTGATGCCGGGGAAAAGCAACCTGAAGCTTACAGGCCAGCTTGGAGACGTTATGCAGGAATCTGCGCAAGCTGCTATGAGCTATGTCCGTTCCAATTCACTGCAATTTGGTATCCCGTATGATATCTTTAAAAAGAATGATGTCCATATTCACGTTCCTGAAGGAGCAATCCCAAAAGATGGTCCATCAGCAGGGATTACTATGGCGACTGCATTGGTATCCGCATTTACCAGGGTGCCTGTAAGACACGATATAGCCATGACGGGGGAAATCACTCTGCGAGGAAAAGTACTTCCTATTGGTGGATTAAAAGAAAAAGTCCTTGCGGCTCACAGGGCAGGGATCATGGAGATAATTATCCCCGCTGAGAATGAAAAAAATATCGAGGATATACCGCCAGAGATTTTAAAAGAGATAAAACTTCATAAGGTTGAAAACGTCAACGAGGTGATTAAGCTTGCCCTGACCGAGGAATTAAAGCCTATTCAAGATGTGAAAAAACTGGATCATGATGACAACAATGTAACAGATGGAATAGCGCATTAATCCGGTCAGCGGTTCACCCGAAATCATAAAATAAAAATAAGCTTGAAAAAAAGCTGGGAATGTAATATAGTTTATGTTGGACTTACACAATTACAGATACTGGGGAAGTGCTCGTTCACAGGATGATTGGCCGAAAGACGGCCTAGTGGAAGTTGGAGTTGTTGGTAGATCCAATGTTGGCAAATCCAGCCTAATAAATATGCTGCTTGGTTCCAAAAAGGCTGCACGAACAAGCAGTAATCCCGGGAAGACACGATCCTTAAATTTCTATTTAATTGATAATAAGTTTTACCTGGTAGATTTTCCAGGGTATGGATATGCTAAGGTATCTAAGTCCGAAAGGGTGGAATGGAAAAAAGCCATCGAACAATACCTGACTGGCAGCCGCTATTTGAAAAAAGTGCTATTGTTGGTTGATGCACGCCACGAACCGTTTAAAACAGATGTTGAAATGAAACAATGGTTTGATGAGTTCAATATTCCGGTTCTCGTGGTCGCTACTAAGTCTGATAAATTGTCAAAAAATAAACTTGCCCGGATTTGGTCAAAGAATCTTGGCAGTTTTTCGCTGAATAAATTACAGCAAATTTGTTTTTTTTCATCTATAAACGGCGAAGGAAAAAGCCGTGTAATAAAAGAAATTGAAGAAGTACTAGGTTAAAGGAGAGTTGCTTTATGAATATTTCAGAGCTGAAAGAAAAGAGCGTACCGGAACTCATCCAGATTGCGCATGAACTTGAAGTAGAAGGCGCAGCCGGAATGAAAGTTTCCGAGCTTATTTTCAGTATTCTTCAAGCACAAACGGAAAGAAACGGACTGATTTTTGCCGAAGGCGTTCTGGAAGTTTTACCAGATGGATTCGGATTCCTCCGCGCGCCCGATTATAATTATCTGCCCAGCCCCGATGATATATATGTTTCACCGTCTCAGATCAGGCGGTTCGAATTGCGTACCGGGGATACCGTTTCGGGCCAGGTTAGGCCGCCGAAGGAAGGTGAACGTTATTTTGCCCTAATCAAACTGGAAGCCGTTAATTTTGCTCCAGTTGAAGAACTTAAAAACAGAATTTTCTTTGATAACCTCACCCCGCTTTACCCGGATGAGAGAATCGTCATGGAAACGAAGGATCCGAAAAATATTTCGGGCCGTGTCCTTGACCTGCTGACTCCTATCGGAAAGGGGCAGAGGGGTATGATCGTTGCGCAGCCGTATACCGGTAAAACTACGCTGCTTCAATGTATCGCAAATAGTGTAACTATAAATAATCCTGAGGTTTATCTCATCGTTCTGCTGATCGATGAGCGCCCGGAAGAAGTTACCGATATGCTTCGTTCCGTTAAAGGCGAGGTTATCAGCTCGACATTTGACGAACCTGCTTCAAGGCATGTGCAGGTTGCGGAAATTGTTCTCGAAAAAGCGAAACGCCTTGTCGAGCATAAAAAGGATGTCGTCATCCTGCTCGATTCCATCACCCGTCTCGCAAGAGCTTATAACACCATTCAGCCGCCCAGTGGAAAGGTACTTTCCGGTGGTCTCGATGCTAATGCCCTTCAGAGGCCAAAAAGATTTTTCGGTTCAGCCCGTAATATCGAGGGTGGTGGCAGCCTTACAATTATTGCGACTGCTCTTATCGATACAGGCAGCAGGATGGATGATGTTATTTTTGAGGAATTCAAAGGTACCGGTAACATGGAAATTACTCTCACACGTAAGTTGATGGAGAAGAGAGTATTCCCGGCAATCGATATTGCCCCATCAGCGACGAGGAAAGAGGAACTTCTTGTACCGGAAAAAGAACTTAACAGGATCAGGATTCTGCGTAAGGTGCTCCACCCGATGTCCAGTGTGGAAGCGATGGAGCTTCTTATTGATAAATTGTCTCAGACAAAGTCAAATGGCGAATTCCTTGAATCTATGAGTAAAAGCCGTTAAAAGCTTGCATGCGAATTAAAAATATTATATATTTCGAATTCGTTTTTGAGTTAGATGTGTACGCATGAGAGGATAGAAATGAAAGACAAAATACATCCGGAACTTCACACAGTTGATGTTACGTGTGCGTGCGGCGCTACCTGGAAGACTCGTACTACGAAGAAAGAATTAACACTCGATATTTGTTCGAGCTGTCATCCTTTCTATACCGGAAAACAGAAACTCGTTGATACAGCCGGAAGAGTAGAGAAATTCCGTAAAAAATACGCTGCAAAAAAAGAAGATCAGTAGAATTATAAACATTCCCCTTATTTTCCTGGCAGGAGTGTGCCATGTGAAAGTGAGGGGATTTATTTTATAGTCAGGACGATATGCAGGGAAAAAAGACCGAATGTAAGCTCCCGGGAATCGATACTATCGGTGGTCAGGCGATCATCGAAGGCGTGATGATGCGCTCACCCAACGCGATGGCGGTGGCCGTGAGGAGAAAAAGCGGCGGCCTCGTGATTCGGAGCGAAAATGTAAAACCCAGGCCCGAAAACAGTATCTGGAAAAAGCCGTTTTTTAGAGGTGTTGCCATGTTGGGTAGTAGCCTGGTAATCGGGATGAAGGCGATAAACTTCTCCGCTTCAGTATATGAAGAAGAATTGATCAAAGAAGAAGAGAAGAACCCCAAGAAAAAGAAACAAAAAGAAAAAAAGATAAAAAAGAACAAGAAACAGGTAGAGAAGCCGAAGCGCGATGGAATGTCTCCATTCGAACTTATCTTTTCAGTTACAATTGCCCTGGGAATGGTTATTGTTCTTTATAAAGTGATACCTTTGATTTTTGCCGGATGGCTGAAAGATCTCTCACCGTTTTTCGCAAACACAGTGACTTTTAATCTTGTGGATGCGATTGTAAAGACTTGCATCCTGATTATGGTTCTCTGGGGAATGTCCATTATGAGCGATGTGAAGAGAATGTACCAGTATCATGGCGCTGAACATATGGCGGTTTTCACGTATGAAGCTGATAAATCCTTATCGGTTGATAATGCCTGGGAGTACGATACCCTCCACCCGCGCTGCGGTACGAATTTTCTTATTTTAGTATTTGTTGTCAGTCTGTTTTTCTTCCTGGCAATAGACCCTGAATGGCCTTTCGTATGGAAGTTGAGCCTTCGATTATTGCTTCTTCCTGGTATTGCAGGAGTTACTTATGAAGTGATGAAATGGGGTTCCAAACATATGGATAAACCTTTTGTCCGTGGATTAATGGCTCCTGGATTGGCTCTGCAGAGAATTACCACCAGTAAACCGGATAAAGGACAGGTTGAAGTGGCCCTGGCAGCGGTGAAGGAAGTCATTGAACGTGAGAAGAATCCTTCTGACGGTAAAAAAGTTTATGAAATACCGCAGGACTCTTTATCTTATTAAACCTTTTTAGCAGGTGTTATTATGTTTAAAAAGCTTGATGAACTGGAGATTAAGCATCAACAATTAACCGAACGTATGGCTGACCCAGAGGTCATTGCCAACCAGGAATTGTATAAAACTTTACTTGGTGAATATTCGGATATCGCACCCACAATTAAGCTTTACAAGGAATATAAAAAACTTGAGAAGAAGTATGTTGAAGCCGAAGAACTGCTGAAAGATAAAGACCTTGATGATGAAATGAAAGAAATGGCGCAAGAGGAAGTGGAAACTCTGGAAGAAAAACGCGGCGAACTGATCGAAAAGCTGGAGCTGAGCCTGGTGCCCACTGATCCAAAGGATAAGAGCAACGCGATCCTCGAAATACGTGCCGGAACGGGTGGGGATGAAGCGACGCTTTTTGCTCAGGACCTGTTCCGTATGTATACGCGTTTTGCTGAACGCGAAAACTGGAAGATGGAGATACTCAACTCCAATTATACAGGAGTTGGAGGGGTGAAAGAAATAATTGCGCAGTTAAACGGTAAAGGCGCTTACGGGATGCTGAAATATGAAAGTGGTGTCCATCGAGTACAGAGAGTTCCAAAAACCGAGGCAAGCGGAAGGATTCACACCTCCGCAGTTACTGTTGCGGTTTTACCGGAGATCGAGGATGTGGAAATCGAAATTGATGAAAATGAACTCCGGATCGACCGTTTTTGTTCGAGCGGCCCTGGTGGCCAGTCTGTAAACACGACATACTCTGCAATCCGCATCACACACCTTCCCACAGGGTTAGTTGTAAGCTGCCAGGATGAAAAATCACAGATCAAAAACAAGGAGCGGGCGATGAAGGTCCTTCGTTCCAGGTTATATGAGATGAAACTCCGTGAACAACAAAATGCAGTTGCAGCGGAACGCAAAAGCCAGATCGGATCGGGCGACAGAAGTGAGAAAATCCGTACATACAACTTTCCCCAGGGACGGGTAACCGATCACAGGATAGGCTTGACCTTGTACAGGCTTGAAGGAATCCTCGACGGCGATATCTATGAATTTTGCGAAAACCTTCATGTTCATTACGCGAAAGCGGCCTTGGAAGAAGCCGTTAAAAAACTGTAATATTTTCCTCTGTAATATGAGGTCCTCATTTGTGTGGTAAAACCATATCCGAGCTTATCAAACAAGGCACTGAAATTCTTAAATCAGCTTGTGATACCGATGCACCTAGAACTGCAAGGCTTATTCTTGGGCAAGTACTCAGTTTTACTGAAACTCAGCTGATCGCTCATTCGGATGAAAATGTTTCCGGATATTCAGAAGAAAGATATCTCGATTTGATATCGCGTCGGGCAGCAGGCGAACCACTTCAATATATCCTTGGTGAGTGGGAATTCTATGGCAGGAAATTCATCACAAATCCAGGGGCGTTTATACCGAGGCCAGAAACGGAATTTATTATCGATGCAATCAAATCACGTGTTGATAACAATAGATTACTGAATATCCTTGAGATAGGAACGGGTAGTGGAGCAATCTCTGTAACCCTGGCCGCTGAATTACCGAAAATCAGGATTATCGCTACGGATGTCAACCCGGCATCTTCTGAGTTGGCGAAACAAAACGCGGCTTTAAACGGAGTCGAGGATAGAATATCATTTCTTACAGGGGATGGCCTGGATGTATTCAGGAAAAAAACATACTTCGATATTGTGGTCACAAATCCGCCTTATGTTCCTGATGCTGCGTTTGAGAGGCTACAGCGGGAGATTATTGAATACGAACCGAGAGTAGCGTTTGTTGGAGGTCCGGATGGGCTGGATTTTATACGAAGGATTATACTTCCAGGTTTTTCGGGCAATAGTGATCATCCGATTGTCAGTGATATTCTAAAACCTGAAGGGTTATTTGTCTCTGAAATCGGCTGGAGCCAGAGGCAGGGGTTCAGCGATATTATCGAAAATTCAGATTCAATGGTTCTCGAAGAAGTCATTGAGGATTATAATGGCATCCCCCGCACGATGGTCTGCTCAAGGAAATACTAGGTTTTTTTTTCTGTCCACTTCTGGTAAAATGTCTTTAATCATTGGAAGGAATACATTATGTCTTCAGATATCGTAAAGCTCATTGTATCAATCATCATTTGTCAACTTGCTGGTGTAATTGGTTCATTTTTCACTATCAGTTCCGTTAATTCATGGTATGCAGGGATCAATAAACCTTCTTTTACGCCTCCAAGCGGTGTTTTCGGCCCGGTATGGATAAGTTTTTTTATATTAATGGGGATTTCACTGTTCCTGGTCTGGAGAAAAGGATTACAAGCCGACTATGTAAAAACGGCTTTAATCATTTTCGGAATCCATCTAGTTCTTAATACCCTATGGTCCATAATGTTCTTTGGTCTTAAGTCGCCATTATTGGGTTTGATAGAGATTGTGATATTGTGGTTTGCGATTGTCCTTACGGCATTTTTTTTCTGGAAGGTTTCCAGGCCGGCTGCATTATTGCTGATTCCGTATTTCTTGTGGGTTTCTTTTGCGACATTTTTAACGTATTCAATCTGGAGATTGAACTAATTTCGACTGTACCATTTGTCAGGGATAAAGCGTTATATACTTTTCAACGTCGAATTTTCTCTTGGCGCCGTTAAAATTCATATAACGGATTTTACCGAATATTTCACGCTCCCTCCACGGCCTGTCGTGCAGCCCACCAATGCTCCAGGCGATGCCTGTGTAACCGTTCGGGTCTCGTCCGTCCAATTCGTATTTATCATTAAGGTAAATTGCTATCTCATATGCTTTTTCCGGTGATTCACTCCATTCGAGGATTTTTTTCGCCCAATACATTCTCATATATCCATGCATTTTCCCGGTAACGACCATTTCATTCTGAGCAGCGTTCCATAACCTGTCATGTGTTATACCCTGTTCAAATTCCTCCAGGGAATAGATGTATTCTCGCCTGTCTTTTCTGTGGTCGTCAAGAGTCTGTTTTGCCCATGTATGTAGTCCGTTAAAATTATCGTAATCAGGATTGTAATAGCAGAAGTTATCCGCCAGTTCTCGTCTTACTATTAATTCTTCAAGGAATCCATCTATAGTGTCTGAGTCCATGCCTGCTTTTTTTACCTCCAGCGCGACCTTTTGAGCTGATATCTGGCCGAAATGCAGATAAGGAGATAAACCTGAAACTGCATTCGCAGTGGGGTCATTCCTTTTATCGTTATAATGTTCTAGTTTTGTATGTATAAATTTGTCTAATACTTTTCGTGCTTCTTTTTCACCTGATTTAAATGAGATAGGGGTTTCGGAGTCGGCGGAGTGAGGAATGAAGCTATACAACTTGTTCCAATCATTGATAATCTCCGATTCGACTGTTTTCGGTTGATAATCCAGTTCCGGGAATTCGACAAGGTAATCCGGAAGTAGTTTTTTTATTTTAGGCCGTATTGTATATGCGCCATACTCCTGTTTACTTGATGCAGTCCATATAGGAACTATGTTATGAGTATCAACTTCAAAAAAAGGAATTGAAATAAGGTGAGAGATTTCATCTTTCCATTTACGTTTGATTTTGAGGGGATCAAAATCTGTGACGAGTGTTCCGGCAGTGACAGAGTTCAGGAAAGAAGGAATTTCTTGTATCGGATTACCGGAAAGTATAATAAATGGTATCTTTTTCTTTCTTAGCGATTCTTCGGTTTCCTGCAAACCATCCAGCATAAAACGGTACTGGCGCGAACCAGCTCCCAGGAATTCCGGTATGAGACAGAAAATGACCAGGCATCCGACATTATTTTCTTTTGCCAGAGAAATTGAATATAAAAGAGCCCAGTTGTCACTGGCCCGTTGATCCCTGCTCATCCAATAGATAACAGGGCCATTTACTGGCTTATCCAGGTTGTTGAGGTTTTTTACCCTGTCGTTCAAATCTTAGTTATTATCGCTCCATTTGATATTGGCTGGTTATCATTGGCATTAAATCATCAAACATACGGAGGAGATCATCCCAGTACGTATCGAAATCATATTTCATATATGTTGAAACAGATTTGTTTTTTTTATCAATTTTGATTTTTACATCCTCGAAAGCCTTACATATTCCAGGATAATTAGAATACATTCCCTGTGCCATTTTAAAATACCCGGACAAATAGCTTTTTAATGGCTCTAGCCGGTTTTCATCATTTAGGTACATAACCATAGTTGATGCACTGTTTTTTCCGGCTACTAGTCCATCAGCATAGAGACAATCAAGCCCTTTTAATAACGGATTTGAATCGAATCCATTTTGCATTTCTGGATATGCCTTGATTTCTTCAGGGATTGTCATTAATAGCCAATATGTTTTATCCTGGGTTTTTATCCTATTTAGTTCTTTCAGACGGGGATTTTTACTTTCCGAATCAGAAGCTGGTTCTAACAAAGAATATCCCCATTCCATTGAATCAATATTAGGTGTAACCATAAATAGGTTTTCTGTTGGGAAAGAAACAATCAGTTCTTCATTATTAGTATAGTACTTCTTACCCGCTATGCTCTTTTCAATTAAGGGAGTAGATAATAGATCATTTAGAGCTTTTATAATTAGTTGGTTTTTACCTTTTATGTTACCTTCCAGGATAAAACTGACCATAGGTGAATCAGGTGTCTCAAGTTGCATTACTGCGATTACGCTGTAGATGTCCCGTTCAATATCGAGCTTAAGTTTGCTCATGAAATCTTTAACTATTTTCCTGGAATTAATCGGTTCATTTTCTGTATTGGCTACTATTTTATCAATAAGCTTATATGTATCATCCAGGATATCAGTTTGTACTATATCCAGCCATTTAAGGTAAAAGCTCATTGTTAATGTGTCTTCATCGAAAATCTTTTCCAGATTGATAAAACTGTTTTCGTGGACTGATATGTTTTTTGTAGCTTGATTATCTGAATTTTTACAGGCAAACAGGCTTAGAAGTATAATAAATGCGATTATAAATACTTTATTCTTCATTTGTGTTTATTCCCCCTCTTCCATGAATGGGTCATCCGGCATTTCTTCCTCTGGAAAATCATAGTATTCATTGTGGCCGGTCATTCTCTTTTTAAATTCTCCAACAGTTTTGACAAGGACTGTTCTCATATAGACTTTCATATCGGAGAGGACTTCCTTGACCGAATATTTAAGGTGATAATTAACAGTATTCTTTTCCGGGTTTTCGCTGATTTTTGTCAGCTTTGAGATTTTTTGGGTGTAGGGATCATCACTATACTCACTTGTTGATATCATGTAATAGCCGTAAAACACCTGGTATAGTGATTTCCTTTTTTGAGGATTTGTTACATAAATATCGACATTTGATTCCTGGTAAGTTCCGTCATAGTTATCGGTAAATGTGATATAGTCAAAATAAAACAGATTGGCGAACATCATGGCTTCGGGAGCCTCACGCATTTGAAGCATAGCGAACTCTGAGAGATGTGCAATGCCCCATACTGCCGCATCTGTATCCAGGTCGTTCCATGTTTGATTGAACCTGTTGTCATATGCTGTTGGCTCGGAATCCATTTTTCCCAAGTTAAACAATTGTGACATAGATTCAGGAGTGAAAGCTATAATCAAATTCCCAGCAGTATCGAATGCGAAATTGATACTTTTAAAATCGTCGTTAGTTGAATAGACTTTATACTCATTTATTGTTTTTTCTGTTAGTTCCACTTCCGCTGTTTTCTTAAACCAGCTGATCATTTTTTCTTTATTGAAATTGCCTTCTAAAACTATAAAACCAAATAGATTCATTTTTTGGAACGACATCGAAAAGTGCATCATGAATTTACTGATGTCTTTCCTTATGTCTATATTCATTTCTTGAAGCGCTTTTGTTACGGTATCGATAGTTTGTTTCGCATAAGATTGATCAGATTGTTCAAGGCCTTCTATTGCATATTGCAGCATGTTGGAAGATATGTCGTACATATCTGTCTTGTTATATTTCGCCCAATCAAGGACCAAGGTAATGGAAATATCATTGTCCGTAATAAGGGGCTTTAATTCTATTCCGCAGACCGTGTCTTTACATAAAACTCCCTGGGGTAATAATATAATTATTAGAATTAACAAATGTATTAGATTTATTCGATTGGATGAAATCATGTTTTTACTCCATTTTGTACGGGTTTTTAATATTTGTGTTTAAGATTTATTTCAACGATACCTTATATTTTCATAGCTGCCTAGCATAGGCAGCATATCATCGAGTTTCCTCACAAGGTCTTTGATAGAAACATCAAGATCAAATGTTGTATCCATCGAGACGGACTTCAGTTTTTTATCAATATTGTAATTCATATTTTTTGAATGCTGCTGCAGCCCGGGATAATTAGATTCCATCAAACTGGTTTTTTCATTATACTTTTTCATGAAAGATAATGTTTCGTTAAGTATTTTATCATCGGAAACGTAGAAAACCATAGATTCTGTACTGTTTTTCCCGTTCATCTTTGAATCTCCACATATATACCTGATGTCATCCAGGTGTGGAAAAGCAATCAGACCTGATTCTTGCATTGATTCTTTTATAACTTCTCCAGGTTCCGTAACTAATATCCAGGCTGTATTATCCTTGTCCCTTAGCCTACAAATATCTTTAATAACAGGATCTTCTATTGATTCTTCTTTTCCGGGAAGTATCAAGTTCAATCCCCAATCCAACGATTCTTTATTGAGAGCGATCATAAAGGTTTTATCATCGATAAATGAAAAAACCGGCATTTCTATACTATAGAGAGTGTGATAAACAAGGCCGCCAAAGGTTTTCTTTTCTGAAAGAGGATAAAACATCAGAGGGCTTATAGCATCAATAATTTGTTTATGCTTACCCTCGAAATTTCCCTGTATGATAAAAAATACATTCGGTTCATCAGGGTCATCGAGTTGAAGCACCGCCATAAGATTATATATATCTTTCTCAATATCCAGTGACATTAATCCCAAAAACTCATCGACTGTATTTTTACTTTCAACTGAGGAGTAACTAACTCTGGATCCAATTTTATCTATCATTATATACAGATCATCCAATACTCCAGCAGCGACTACATCTTTCCAATTGAGGTGGATTGCGAAAGTGATTCCATCACAGTCTAAAAATCTTTCAATATCTAAAACATGTTTACCTTCTGCGAGTTCAATTGTCGGGTCCCATATCTTCCTTTCATTACATCCATAAAGGCAGAATAATATAAGAATAGATATAATAACTATGTAATTTTTCTTCATAGCTTATTATTTCTCCTTTTGTATAAAGGGGTCAGTTGATTTATCTCCTCCAGTTTTACCGTAGTATTCCTTCCCCTCGAATATTCTCTGCTTGATTTCCCTTACAGCCTCAACAACTATTTTTCTCATATAATTATTCATATCGGATAGGTGTTTCTTAATAGGATATTTGAGATGGTAATAAACAGTATTTTTTTCGGGATTTTCACTAATCTTCGTTAGTTTTGACATTTTATCCATATAAGGATCGTTACTATACATGCTTTTTGAAAGCATGTAGTATCCATAAAATATATTATACATTGGAGTTCTTTTTTTTGGATTTGATACATAGATATCAAACCTTGTTTCCTGGTTTGTCCCATCATAATTATCAGTGAAAACCATGTAATCACAGTATAATAAATTAGCAAACATAGCAGTATGTTGGCTTTCACGCACTTTGCTCATGATAGATTCTGAAATATAACCAATTCCCCAGACTATTACATCCTTATCCAGTTCCTTCCAGATCCGGTCGAAACGTTGATCCCTCGGTGTTGGCACAGAGGTTTTACCTTTTAATGATAGTAATGGTTTTAAAGCGTCCATCCCAAATGCCAGGATCAGGTTACCTTTACTATCAAATGTGAAATTTACTGCCTCCATGGTATCTTCTACGTAATAGATTTTATAATTGTCTTTCTTCTTAGTCAGAAATTTTACACCTGTAGTTTTTTCGAACCAAGTGACGATTTTCTCTTCATTAAGTTTTCCTTCGAGAATCATATAACCGAGTAGGTCGAATTTATCTGTGGTGATTGAGAAATGCATCAGGACTCCCTTGATGTCTTTTTTAATATCCAGATTCATCTCCCGGAGAGCTTTAGTGACAACATTTATAGCTTCACGAACATATTGCTGATCAGATCGATCCAAACCTTGAATAGCATATTCAAACATATCGACTGATATATCATACATATCAGTTTTCATATATTTAGCCCAATCCATTACCATGGTAAATGACAAATTCTTGCCTTTCATCAGAGGTTTTATTTCGATCCCAGCAACTTTATCTTTACATAATGTTGATTGTGGAATTATTAGAATGAGTATTATTGATATAGATATTAAAATATTTCGGTTGGAAAAAATCATGAATTTACTCCATTTTTTATGTATCTATTCTACATTATTATTGAATCAATAAACACATTTTAATAAGGTATTTTGTCTTTTTACTGTGATGGGTTAGAATTAACTGTTTTACTTATAAGAGTTAAAAAATGGAAACATACCGTACCGTTGAGAAAGAAACGGGGCCTGAATTACTGAAAGAAAAAGGCTCAAAATTTATATCCTATCTCTATCCTGTGGAATCATCGGACCAGGCGGAGAACCTGATACACAACCTCCGGAAGGAATACCACGACTCGACCCATGTCTGTTATGCCTATCGTTTGGGAGAGGGGGAGGAGACCTATTTTCGCTATAATGATGATGGAGAACCGAACGGGACAGCCGGTGTTCCTATTTATAATGAAATTAAGCGACAGGAACTGTTCAATGTCCTTCTTGCGGTAGTAAGGTATTTCGGTGGCACGAAACTAGGTACGGGCGGATTGACCAGGGCTTATGGTGGTTCCGCCCGAATGGCTGTAGATTCGGCAAAAATTCTGACGAAGGTCATTGCTACGGAAATTGAAATTGAAATCCCGTTTTCTTTCATTGGTGATATGATGGGTATTATTAATCAAATCGGTTGTGAAATACAAAACCAGGATTATGCCGAAGACGGTGTAATCATGAGAATTGTAATACCCAGAAGTAAACTTACCTCATTCCGGGACGTCTTAAAAGATAAGAGTGCAGGGAAAATAATAATACCTGAATCACACTCTTACTAATCTGTACGTAATATAATTACGTGTAACTTGAAACCAGATATACGAAATTACGTATATTAACTATTGAGACGTTATTTAAGTTTACAAACCGTGGGAGATTATGAAATGTATAAAAAAGCTGTTTTAGTATTAATCGGTGTTGCTTTCCTTTTATCGGGTTGTGGTGAATTATCAACCAAAGAGGTTGCCACCTTAAAAGAAAAGAAAGAATTTAAAGCTCCGAAAGGTTACACGCTTCAACTGAAGAACAAAAGAGGGAAGGCCAATATCACTGGATGGAGCAAAGATACGATTGAAGTTGCTTATAAAGTTGTAAGCAAAGCTTCAACCTATGCTAAGGCCGATGCTGAAGTCTCGAAAATTGATGTAGAATTCAGCGAAGAAGATGGAAAACTAAAAATATTTGTCGATTATCCCCCGCAATCAGGGCTGATTCATATGGAGAGATCCTATGTAGAATTCCGTATCCAGGTTCCTTATGATTGTAAAATAGAAGTTGACAGTTCCAGTATGGATGCAATTGTTGAGGATATCGATGCTACAGTAAAAATTGATGCATCCAGTGGCGATCTACGGGTTGAGAATGTAAAAGGTGTTATTAATCTCGAAACATCCAGCGGTGATATAACAATTCTTGAAAGCAAGGGTGATGTTAGAGCCTATACTTCATCGGGTGATATCTATGCGAGAGATCTTGAAAGCAAAGAAATGAATCTGCGGACATCCAGCGGTGACCAGAAGATTTTTTCCAGTAGTGCCTTTTCGCTGGTAAGCAAATCGAGCAGCGGAGATATTATCTTCACTGGCGATTTGAAAGGAGAAAACTCTTCAGCGCTTAAAAGCAGCAGCGGTGATGTAATATTGAAGCTTGATCCATCTTTCACTGGTGAATTACATACCTGGACCAGTAGCGGTGATGTACGTGTCGGTTTTGAAAATGAAAAGATAAAAGAAAGCAGACGTGAATACAGGTATTTGATTGGTGACGCAAAAAAGAAGATCGAAATTAAAACCAGTAGTGGTGATATAATCTTAAAACCAGGCAGGGACTGATTGATACCGATTTCTCGCGAAAGGAATTGTTTTAAATAACCGGCTTTTCCAGTATAATCTCCAGCTGATTACAGGTATACAATGTATATTTCGACAATTAATGTGGGGATTAGATGATATTTAAGCCAAAAAAAGTCAGTATTGTTATTCCTGTGTACAACGAGGAAGCAACGCTGGAAAAGCTGGTTAATGCCGTCCGTGCGGTTGATGTAAAAATACCGAAAGAAATTGTGCTGGTCGATGATTGCTCAATGGATGCCTCGGCAGCTATTCTGGATACCCTTGGAGCAATGTATCAGGATATCCGGTCCTTTCGTAATGAGAAAAACAGGGGTAAGGGTTATTCTGTTAGAAGGGGTATCGAAGAGGCTAAAGGCGATATCATTATCATCCAGGATGCTGATCTTGAATACGACCCCAGGGAGTACCCTAAGCTGCTTAAGCCGATCCTGGATGGTAAAGCTGATGTCGTATATGGTTCCAGGTTCCTCACATCAGAACCAAAAAGAGTACTTTATTTCTGGCATTCACTTGGTAATAAATTCCTGACAACTTTGTCTAACATGACGACTAATCTTAACCTGACAGACATGGAAACATGCTATAAGGTATTTAAATCTAATGTTGTTCAGAAAATCCGCCTTGTCGAGAACCGCTTCGGTTTTGAGCCTGAGGTGACTTTTAAGCTGTCCCGCATCAAGGGGCTCCGTATTTATGAAGTAGGCATTTCTTATTACGGCAGGACATACAGCGAGGGTAAGAAGATTACCTGGAAAGACGGATGGCGGGCGCTATACGTCATTTGTAAATCAGTTTTTGTATACCTGTTCAGAAGAAAGAAAGCAATCTTTAAGGATATTTCGAACCAATATTCAGCTGATTAATTTCCCAGGATCATTGATATAGAGTGCACTCTCATTATTGGCGCTACAAGCCCGATTTTCTTATAGAAGAACGTTCCGTTTTCAGTGCTGTACCTTGTCCGAAGAGAGAGATCGTTAACTTTTCCCGCTCCAGTAAATAGATCGTTACCTGGTAGCCTGAATCTTATCCTGGCCTTCCTGTTCGGTACCAGTTTGACCGATTTTATATTTTTCCCGTTTAAAGAAATATCCAGGAATGCCACAAGGTGTTTGTTAGTCTCTTCATTGAAAGTCAGTACCTCCACATCTATCGACCGAATATCCGGTTTTTCAGGGAGTGCGAAGAAGAAATGTGCCGGTACCCATCCTATCCAACGGAAAATACCCCGCACGTCCTCTTTAGCCTGTCCCCAGGATGAATCCAGGTAGATCGCATCTTCTTTTGGGATTCCAATAGGGATCTGGTAGTTTTTCTGGATACTAAAATCAAGGACACCTTTACCTTTTGAGAATTCATAAGAGGGAACGGGTCTTACCCTGTAAATACTGAGATCCGGTCCGGATGTTTTTCCATTGATCGGACTGAATCTGGCAATTTCTTCAGTCATATTCTGAACATGCTGATCCAGTAGGTAATCAGGTCTTCCTTCCCAGTTTCTGATAATGATGTAATTATAACCCTTCCCCGGTTCTCTAAGGTCTTTTGCTTTTACGAGCCCGGGTTTGCTGAAATAGTCAAAGGTATATTTGCCCTCTTCGGGCCTTACGGTAAAACCTTGTATATAGAGCGCTGAACTGAGGGGGATATTTTTCAGCATCCAGTCATATGCCTGCTCAGATGTGGTAGGTTTTATGAATACTGCCGTATTTTCTATGATTTTCCATGCCGGCTGAATGAGCAACAGGATAACAATGGACCAGTAGACAATTGTTTTACGTTTTTGCAAATATGAATCAATGATTTCACGAAGGAACATTACAGTAAGAATGGCGATGTAGGGCAGGGCGGCAAGCATAAACCTGTGATGAACCTGGCGTGACCCTATCAACATGAAGAAATGTACAAATGGGAAGAGCAACAATAGCCCTTTATCTCTATCAGGTTTGACAAGGAACTTCAGCAGTGCGGCAAGAAACAGAGCCCCTGCGAGCCAGCCGATTCCGTTAAAAAACATGAATTGCATATACCTGTTCGCAGGTGTTGTATTCAGAGATGACCAGTGTTCGTTTGCCCCGATTATCTGTTCCGCCAGGTGAGAGAAATCTCTCATGAAAGTTGTATAATCAAGAATTATAAACGGGTTAGTCATTATAAAAACTACGGCTGTTATTACAAATGCCAATACAAGATTTTTGTTTGAAAATCCTTTTTTATTTTTCCGCAGGAAGTGGGCGAATATCAGAGAGATAAACATGAAAAAACCGTAGAATTTTGTTCCCCCTGCAAACGTGATAAAAACAGAAGCCCAGATATAATCTTTTTTCTCTCCTTTTTCCTTGATATTCCAGATGAAGTAAAAAGCAGCAGAGGTCAGCAGCATTACGAGGATATCCATTCTGACAGTAACCGAATTCAGGAAATGTGAGAGGCTGAGGCCTACAATGGCAGCCGCGGCAAGGCCCGTGTCCTTATCTCTCACCTTTTTTCCGATCAGGTATACAAGCAGAACGGAGAATATCCCGATACATGAATTTACAATCCGTGCCACCTCGTAGAATTGACCAAGAGGCACTGAATGCAACTGTGCAAACGGAATAACAGGAGCATGCTTCAGGAGAAAATAGACTGTGAACACGGCGAACATGATGTAATAATAAGTTCCGCCGTATTTGAAATATTTGTGGTTCAGCGTCCCGTCTTCCATCATGGTCACAACTTTAGGGACTACATAGCTCTCATCGATATCGTATAGATGTGGCAGGCCATAGCCTACGCTCATCAGGCGCGGAATTAGGAGAATAATAAGCAAAATAAAAAGAAGGATTTCGTGTTTGTGTTCCGCCCATATCTGGCGAAAAGTTGGTAATGTTTCCCTGGTTTTAAAGATCAATTCAAGAATCAACAGGATTATCCACAACAGGAGAAGGTGGCGCATTTTAAACAAGTTGATCTGTTTTTCGCCGAGATGCAGAGTCAGCTGCCCAAACAGTAAATGCGCGATAATAAAAATGGAATCTAGAAGAAGTAAGAATTTTAAAATGATGCCGGTTTTACCTGCCCCGGTGTCTTTAAAAATGCCGGTGATAATTTTCATAAATCCCAGTCTCCTGAATCATGAATATTAAGGAGAAATATAAATTTCCCGCGCCCGGGATTTTATCATAGACCGGGTATCATGTCACCGTGTTTCAAGTCGCTTACTAATCCGGCTCCTTGTATGCAACTTCAGTATCGTGGGAGAGAGACTGGTGTCCATCGGTTATTACGATATCGTTTTCGTGCACGCCGAATATCCCAACTGTCGAATCGGGGATAATTTCCACATATTCTTCATTCTCGAGTCCGCTGTGGATATATTCCCACTTGGCACGTCCGTCTTTAACTATGAAAACAAGTTTTCTTCCGTCCCTTTCCAGCACCGCCGCCCTTGGTACAAGCAGGCGGTTTTCAAATATTAATGAGTCGAGCCTTACCCTGGCGTTCATACCCGGTTTTATAAGGAGATCGGGATTATCTATGAGAATCTCGACTTTTCCGGTCTTTTTTTCTTCATCAATTATCGGGCTGATGTGATTAATCGTTCCGTTATATATTTTCCCCGGTATTGCAATGAAATCGATTTTTACATTTCTTCCCTTTTCGAGGGCGGGAATTTCGCTTTCCATAACTTCAGCGGTAATTCTGATTGTGCTGTAATCAACGAGTGTCATCACTTCATCAGCTGATGAAACAGACTTGCCTAATACAAGATTCAGGTCCGTTATAATACCTGAGAATGGAGCGCGGCTGACAGTTTTCTTCAATGTGAGTTCTGCTGATTTGACAGCCAATTCAGCGTCGGTCAGGCCGGTCTGGCTTTTCACGACTGTTTCCCTGTCCAGTTTTGCGGCTTCAAGTGTCATACGGTAAACCCGCTCAGCATTTTTAAATTCTTTTTCGCTTATCAGTCCTTCGTCATGTCTTTTTTTTATTTGGAGGTATTTTTTCTTCACCTCCGTGATACGTTTATCCGAATCGTCCGTATCATCCCTGTAATCCATCTCCTGGATCAGGAATCGTGAATAATTCTGGATTCTGGTATCTTGCGCTCGTTCCAATGCCAGCAGCGCTTCGGTGTCGTCAAGTTTAAAGAGGATTTGGTCCTTCTTTACTAAATCACCGTTTTTTACCGTTATCGACTTTACTCTTCCCTGTGTATCAGGCAGGATTTTCAATATCCTCGTGGCATCGGCTATTCCAAATGCGGTGATTCTTTTTACGAGGTCTCCACGTTTTACTTTTTCGACCGTTACTCGGACACTGGTTCTACTCGAATTTCCTGTATTATTCTCCAGTTGGCTGTTTTCGCCGGTGTTTTTGTTATCCCCGTTTTCAGCCGGTTGATGAATAAAAATGAAGTATATCGCGGCAAAAATAACAAGGGCGAGAATAATGAACATTATTTTCTTTGAATATATCATCTAACTAATCTCCCAGATTTTTTTATACATTTTCTTTTTTGTCTCAAGAATACTTTTAAACCTGTATATGAACCGGTAGAGTATCGGTATGAAAGTTATTGTAAACAATGCGGAACCGAGTAAACCGCCGATAGCAGCAAGCGACAGGCTGAACCAGATATCGTTTCGCGTTCTCTCAGCAAATAGCGCAAGGGGCAGTAGCCCGCCAACAGTAGTAACGGTTGTAAGCACAATGGGCCGAAGCCTCGAAGTGGCTCCTTCGATGAGGATTTTATCCATTGATTTATACTGCGCGCCCAGCGTGTTAAAACGGTCGATCATTATTATCGGGTTATTGACTACCATTCCGCAGAGTAATATTACACCGATATAAGCGGAGGAATCAAATACGCCTGATGTCCATGAAAAGATCAGGAATACTCCGATTAGCGATAATGGGATTGTTAAAAAGATGATAAACGGTTGCAGGAAAGATTCATAAAGTGATGCCAATATCATAAAAATTGCCAGGAGTGAAACAAGGAGCACTTTCCCGATTTCCTTTTCTTCTTCCTCAGTCATCATGAATCTATCATCTTTTGATTTTGTGTAACCGGGTGGTAACTCGATGCTGTTATAGATATTATCGAAATATCTTTCCCCGGCTTTATATGGCCCCCTGAATTCCCAGCCAAGTGTCATCTGGTATTGCTGGTTTTCTCGGTAGATAGATTCGGATTGCTGTCTCCAGGTTGGCGTAAAAAAGTTTCCAAGCTGCCTGATACCTTTATCAGAGAAAACATCTTTTTTATTCTCCAGGTCTTCCAGCTGGCGTGCTCCGGAGAAGGATTCTTCGATCGTGATATCGTAATTTTTTTCTCCCATCCGCATTGAAGAGCATGGCTGTGAGTTTTGAAGGAAAATGGAGATATTACTTACTATTTCATTTGGAGTAATTCCTTCTGAGCAAATCCTTGCCATATCAAGCTTCATCACAAGTTCATCAATGGAACCGTAATATCTATATTGGCCCGTTGTTGCATTTACTTCCCTGACCCGGAGATTCTTTAAAATACGCTTGGAAATATTATCCGCAATTTCTCTCAATTCGGTGAGGTTATATCCTTTTATTGTCAGCCTGCTGCTGCCCCCGCTGCTTCCGCGCATAAATCCACCAGCGCTGAGACTGTCACCGAAACCGGATACCCAGATGTGTACTCCCGCATGCTGGAGAGCGAGGTTGTTGACGTCTTCCCTGTACTGGTATGGGAGGGCGCTGTTTAATGCTTCATCTGTGAATAGTGCTTGTACGTATGCATTTTCTGAGTCAACCGAAGTGGATACTGTTTTAACTCCTTGGGCTCCGTTCAGGACTTTTTCGAATTTCCTGGCGATTTCATCCGCACGTGATATTTCTGAACCCTCTGGAAGATTGATACTTATTCTAAGTGGCTCGTCGCTCTGCATCGAAAACCATCCGCCCCTATCAACAGTTTCGAATTCCTTAAAAGAATAATATCCTATTAAAAGAATAAGTATCACGACTATGTAGGAATACTTGAGTGTCCAGGCCATTATTTTTTGATAAAACCTGACGGATTTTTTGATTCTTTTTATCTTTTTGATTCTAAGGAAAAGGGTGGACACAGCCGGAATAAAAGTAAAACTTACCAGGATTGAACTGATAAGAGAATAAATCATCGCCAGGGCAAGCGGGAGGTAATATTCTTTCAACCTTCCGCTGAAAAGTACAAACGGGATAAATACCGCAAGGGTAGTGGATGTGGAGGCAAGGACAGGGCGTATCATCTCCAGTGTACCTTCCTTGATGGCTTTTATTCGCTCCTCTCCTTTTTCCATTTTCTGATAGATGTTTTCGAGTACAACTATGGAATTATCGATAACAATTCCCAGCCCGATTGCCAGGGCGGCAAGAGTGATAAAGTTTACCGATACATCGGTGAAATATAGAAAGTTCAGTGTGATTGCTTCTGTAAGGAGTACGGATAAGATAAGAATAAAAAATGATTTTGTATCCCGCATAAGCAACAGGAGGAGAATAACGACGATTGCTATTATCAGGAGAATTCTTTCCCCAAGTTTCCTGATCTCCTGCAACATATCGGCTCCCGAATCGATTGGGATGAAATAATCAAGTTTATAAGGGAGATTAGAGAGAATTGCATCGAGCCGTGTCTTAATCTCACCTGATAGTTTTACAGCGTTTGATTGGGAATCCCGCGAAATGCGGATAGATACCTCAGGTTTTCCGTTAGTTCTCGAAAGAGAATATACTTTTTTACCGTGCAAAGAGATATCTGAAATTTCTCCGAGTTTTATTCTGTTTCCATCTCCGAAGGGAATTTCCAGGTTTTCGAGGTCGGATAATTTTGTAAGCTTGTTTCCCTCTTGAATAAATAATTCATCGTCTCCGGATCTTATTAATCCCAGGGTTCTAATTTTATTTGTGGATGATATTTCTCTTGCTATTGTACCTATGGAAATATCCAGTTGCTGGAGCACATTTTTATGCAGCTTGATAAGTACCTCTTCTTCGCGGCCGCCAAGAACATCAACATCAGACACACCTTCAATAGCCAGGAGAGGGTTTTTTATATTTTCGGTAACGATATTCCTGATCTCGGCAAGGCTGTAATCACCGATTACCGTGACCGACATAAATGTATCGGTACGGCTATTCCTGGACCTATTACGAGGTCGATACCGCTGAATCTGTGGCCGGCCGCATTCCTCAGGTAATTCGTTTATAATCGAGCGGAGACGCTCTTTTAATTCCATCCTCACAAATTCGATATCTGCGTTATCGGAAAATTCTACAGTGATTAAGCTGTTTCCTTTACTTGATGTCGACTTGATGTCCTG
Organism: Acidobacteriota bacterium; assembly: GCA_016932915.1. GTDB lineage: Bacteria > Acidobacteriota > DATKUA01 > JAFGBY01 > JAFGBY01 > JAFGBY01. Next base: position 28,721 of record JAFGBY010000112.1, read on the forward strand.
TACATATGAAACCTGGGAGACCTGTTCTTCGAGGAGTGATGTTACTTCCTGGGCTACGAGTTCGGGGCTTGCCCCCGTCCATGAGGTGCTGATATTAAGCGTCAGGGAATCTTCCGAGGGATTTACTTCTATGGGTATGTTCATCACGGAAAATACTGACGGCAGGACGACGGCAAGCAGAACCAGAATAACGGCTTTTGGTCTTTTAATCTGGATCATATTATTTTCCGGTTTTTACTTGTTCTTTTTCGTTTTTTTTGTTGAAAATTTCATACATCACAGGGATTAAGAATATCGTCAGTATTGTACCGATAGATTCACCACCGATTATAACCCATGCCAGCGGCCTGTAGATTTCGGATCCTTCTCCCGGGATTATCGCCATCGGCAGCAGGCCGAATACAGTTGTAACCGTAGTCATGAGGATCGGCCGGAGCCTCTGCAAGCCGGCAGTGATGATCGATTCTCTTAATGCCATACCTTCGTCGCGGAGCTGGTTGATACGGTCTACTTTCACAATCGCATCGTTGACGATTATCCCTGTGAGAACTATAAAACCTATGATTGAGATGATATTCATGCTCTGAGAAAAAATGAGCAGTGTAAATACTGTCCCGATAAATCCGAGCGGGATTGTGCAGATGATGATAAAAGGATTCTTAAGCGATTCGAATTGCGCTGCGATTATCATGTAGATCAGGAATGCCGAGAGCAGTAACGCCAGAGAGAGAGACTTGAAGGAATCCTTCATCTCCTCATATTCTCCTGATACATTGATGTTCACATCATCCGGGAGGTCTATTTTAGTTCTGATCCGGCTTATGAATGCCCGTGCCTTGTTCAGTGAACCGGTCAGATCCATGCTGATTTCGATAAAGGGTTTGCTTTCATCGCTATGAATAGCCGAAAGGTATTCATCTTCCTTAAAACTGCACAGGGATTCCAATGTGAATTTTCTTCCGGTTTTATCCGAATAAACGATGTTTTTTAATTCAGTGATATTTTTATAATCCTCTAGTCCCGTTTTTAGGCGGATAGTTATCTTTTCTCCGACTTTTTTAATACTCAGTGGCACTTCGCCCTGGAGGTTACTTACAATAAAATTGGAAATATCATTTTTATCCAATCCATTGATGAAGATGATATCCTCTTTGAATTCAGCTTTCAGGATTTTTTCCGTTTCGTAATTTGTGATTTCAGGATTTTCAAAAAGCCCGGTTTCATTTTTTAATGTTGTGAGCACTTTCAGTGCTGCCTTATATGCTTCATCAGTGTCATGTGCATATACTTTAATGGAAAACCTGCTTTTCAGTATCATAATAAGTTGTTCAAGGATGGAGTATTCGGGCTCGATTGTGTAGCTGAAACCTTCCAGGTGTTTTATCTCTTTCAGTAATACAGGTAAATCATCTACTGTATAACCTTTTACTAGCTGGATTTTAAAGATAAGGTTTTTTCCGCTTTCGGAGTTTTTGTCCATCACGGTGAAGATGTTTTTTACGGCTTTCGAATTCTGGAAATCTTTCTCTATTTTTGCTGCTTCCGATTCGATTTTTTCGGCTACCAGGTTATCCGGCAAGTTCAGTACTATTCTGTATATACCGGTATCTGTCTCAGGAATGAGCCTTGTTTCCATATTGAAGGTGATGAACAGTGCAGCCAGGAAGAGTCCCAATATAGTCAGTAAAACAACAGATTTTTTCTCCAGCGCTTTTATTTCAAGGTTATGATAGAGGTCTTCAATTTTCTTATAAAAATCCTGGAATCCATTTCCTGCGGCAGAAAAAAGAGAGGAAAGCAATGATATTATTTTCTTAACCGGTGGGATGATTATCTGTACGATAAAATCCGTGATGGACTCAAGGATGAAGAATATGAATAATAGGAATATTTTTATAATTTCGGAGAAAATGTAAAACGCGGTATGCAATAGGAAAATGATTACAATATAAATTTTCCATATTTTAAAATTATGAAAACGGCCGGTTATTTGCTTCCAGGAATCTGCTTTAAAAAGGCTGATAGATTCGGCGTACCTTTTCCACTGTTCCTTGAATCCGAACTTGTCTTTTTTATCCGAAGTTCGTTTGGACATCAGTTTCATTGAAAGGAGTGGGATAATTGTCAGGGAAGTGAGCAAGGAGATCAGGAGTGCGAAAGTTATAGAAATTGCTTGATCCCTGAAGAGTGCAGCTGCGACTCCCCTCACATATACTATCGGCAGGAATACAGCGACTGTAGTTAAAGTAGATGCTGTAATAGCCATACCTATTTCCGAAGTTCCTTTGAAAGCAGCATCGTATGCCTTTGTTTTACCTGTTTTATACCGGAAGATATTTTCAATTGTAATAATGGCATTATCGACAAGCATACCTACAGCAAGGGCCAGCCCTCCAAGAGTCATCAGGTTTATATTTACTCCTGCCAGGTAAAATGCCGTAAACGTGCCGATGATCGATACTGGAATAGAAATACCTATAATCAGTGATACCCTGAAGTTATTGAGGAACAGGAAAAGTACAATAAATGCAAGGATGCCGCCTATTATAAGCGACTGGATAACCGAATTGATTGCTCCTGAGATAAAATCATCTTGCCTGTTGATGATCTCCACATTAAAATTCGGGTAGGTTTTATTAAGCTCTTCAACAACCGTTTCAGCTTCTTTTGAAACCAGCATAGTATTGCGGCCGTATTCCTTGTAGATATCAATCGAGATTATTTCCTTGCCGTTCCATCTTGAAAAATTATTCAGTTTTACAATGCGTTCCTGTATGTCTGCGATATTCGATAGGGGTACAATCAAACCGTTTTCAAGTTTTATTTCGAGAGCTTTTAAATCAGATATATCCTGCAATGTCCATTCAATAATGATGGAATAACGGTATTCTCCTTTTTTAATTGTTCCGCTTGACCTGGTTTCAAGCCGCTTAATTATGCTGCTTATTTCATTTGGTTTAATGTTGTACAGCTCCACCATTTCCGGTATAAGGCTGATCTGTATTTCTTTTCTCCCGATGCTGTTCACCTCAGCCGAAGCTATCCCTCTTTGCTGTTCAAGCCGTGGTTTGATTATGAATCTTGCGGTATCTTGAAGTTCAGCCAGTGAACTCGTAGTTGAAGAGACACTGAGAGTCATTATTGGGCTTGTTGCAGGATTTAACGGAGTGATTATCGGCGTTTCTGCTTTTTCAGGAAATCTATCGATGACCTTGTCGACTTCCTCCCGGATATTGAGGACGGCGTATTTTATATCGGCGCCCCAGTGAAAATTGACAGTGACTGTTGATAGTTCTTTCTCGGAAATCGAACTGATTCTCCTGATATTCGGTATACTTTTCAACCCTGATACAAGGATGGTAGATATTTCTTCTTCAACGTCACTGGCGGAAGCATCCGGGTATTCGGTTGTTATTGTAACAGTCGGAAATTCGATATCAGGAAGCAGGTCAATTGAAAGCTCCTTGTAAGAAGCAAAGCCGAAAATAATAATTGCCGAAACCAGCATAAGCGTGGTCACCGGCCTGTTCAGTGAAAATTGAGTGACCTTCATACTTATAATACCATTAAATAATTTACGTTACTTTATCACATTCGGTTATATTGACAAGGAGTATCTTTTACATTTCCTCTTGTGGATATTTTAAATAACGTATTAAATAGTTACTGCTCAATGGAATACGTATGATGTCCTTCCGTAAGTTACATGTGAACATTCAGAATGAAGGAGAATAAATGAGCAATCTTCCTAATGAATTATTGAAACCAGGGACCGAGGCGCCCGATTTCTGCCTGCCGTCTACACCGGATCAGAAAGTATCACTTAGCGAGTTTCGTGGAAAACCAGTTGTGCTAGCTTTTTACCCGGCAGATTGGAGTCCTGTATGCGGCGACCAGATGTCTTTATATAACGAAATCTTCAGTGAGTTTAAAGAATTTGACGCGCAGATAATCGGTATATCCGTAGATAATATCTGGAGTCATCTCGCATTCAGTAAACATAACAAACTCAAGTTTTCGATATTGTCGGATTTTGAGCCAAAAGGCCAGACAGCGAAGGAATACGGCGCTTATCGTGAAAAAGATGGCGTAACCGAAAGGGCATTATTTGTTATCGATAAAAATGGAATCATCAGATGGAGTTATCTCTCTCCCGTCGGTGTGAATCCCGGCGCAGATGGTATCCTTGAAGCGTTGGAAAATCTCGAATAATGAGTGTTAAAAAAGGATTATCTCTGCCTGTCGGGGAAAGAGACTGGGTAACGGGGCCGGAAAACGCCAGGATTACTCTTGTCGAGTACGGCGATTTCGAATGTCCTCAGTGCGGAAAAGCATATCCAGCAGTTAAAGAACTGCTTGCTGATTTCCCAGAAGATGTTCGACTGGTATTCCGGCATTTCCCATTGAAAACGATCCATGACAATGCTGAGAATGCAGCGCTGGCAGCTGAAGCTGCCGGGCACCAGGGAAAATTCTGGGAAATGCACAGTATGTTGTTTGAAAACAGATTTAACCTGGAACCGGATGATCTTTTTTCGTATGGTACACAGCTTGGTCTGGATAGTGTGATGTTTGAGCAGGATATTCTTGAAAAGACTTATTCCAAGAAAGTTACTGAGGATTTCCGTAGCGGTGTGCGAAGCGGCGTCAACGGTACCCCAACATTTTTTATCAATGGAGACAGGTATAACGGCCTGTTCTATAAATGGGATTTAAGCGAGGCAATTAAGAAATATCTCAAGTAATATATTAAATTGAAACATATTATCGGAGCAAGTGGTCTTCGACACATCCTGCTCCTGCCAATGAAAAAATCAGGGCGTGATAACATATCACGCCCGACAGAACAATCGTCATTCCGGCGGTAAAACAGAAACGGAAATTTATACCGTGATGTCCATATTTGATTACTGATCATCCAGCAAAGAAGCCGGAATCCTTAACTCAGTACTGAAAGTGTGTTATTTAGTTTTTCTTATTAATAAATTTCAGAATTAGTAATACAAGGATTTCCGCTTTCGCGGAAATGACTACCTTTTTTATTATATCCTATGGAGCAATCCAGTAGAAAAATTTTGCTTATAATTATAAATATCGTATCTTGTTAACTCGTTTTTGGAGAAAAAGATGTCATTGATTGAAATTATCGCGCTGGCCGGAGCACTTGCGGTAGATGCTTTCTCAGTAGGCGCTGCGGTCGGTATAATACATAATACCCGAAGAGAGATATTGCGGCTTTCTTTCCATTTTGGCCTTTTTCAATCACTGATGACTGTAATAGGATATCTTGCAGGGTCATTGCTGATTGTCTATATATCCGATTATGACCATTGGATTATCTTTAGTATCCTCGCTTTCCTGGGATTCAGATTTATTGCCACAGGCCTTAAACACAAAGATGATGTGAAACCTGAAAATTCGGTTAACCTTACAAAAGGTATTACAATGATAGCGCTGTCTCTTTCTGTGAGTATCGATGCGCTTGGCGCCGGGATTGGGTTGAGAGTAATCGATGTTAATGTGCGTCTTGCAGTCGCCTTGATCGGGATTGTATCTTTAATTGCCACTGCAATAGCCATGAATCTTGCCAGGAAGATTTCACCAAGGAGCAGATCAATGGCTATAATTATTGCCGGTATCGTACTCAGTATCCTTGGATTGAAAATTCTGATCGAACATCTTTGCGGTTTTTGCTAGATAAAAAAACCGCCCGATTATTTTAAATCGAGCGGTATCAGTGAAAATATAAAAAGGCTTCTGTTGCCCTTCCTTATTTACTTTATTTTAATTGGATCAGCCGGTTTAGGTGGTAGTTTAACTGGCTCTTCCTGGATCTTCTTCATGATGATTTCGATTGCTTTATCCATCTGAGGATCCCTGTTTTTAACCTGGTCTACCGGGTCAGTGTCGATGATTATATCAGGTGTCACTCCTGTATTTTCCATCCACCATTCACCTTTCAGGTTGTATGATCCGGTTTGAGGTACGATTTCATAACCTCCATCCATCAACGGGTGAACCTGGTAATAACCTACAACTCCTCCCCATGTCCTGGTGCCGATGACCGGCCCAAGTTTATACTGCTGGAAGAAATTGGGGAAGTTATCCCCGTCCGATGCAGCGTAAAGGTTAGTGAGCATTACAAGGTGCCCTGCGAATGCTGCATTCGGATAAGTTCCTCCACCGAAGAGGCGATTGTAGCGCATACCCACTACGATTCTTCTCAATCTCTCGAGAATCATCTGGCTTACGAATCCGCCGCCGTTGTAACGGTCATCAACGATTATTCCTTCCTTGTCAATCTGGGCATACCATGTTTTTACAAACTGGTTGAGGCCATGGCCTCCCATGTCGGGAACATGTACGTATCCGATCCTGCCGTTTGTCTTTTTCTGAACATAATCGTAGTTTTCCTGTACCCAGGTGAGGTAGGCGATTTCGCCTTCATCCGCGATAGGTTTAACGCTCACTGTCCATGCGCCTTTTTCTTCCGGCTTGTCGTTCAGTTTAAGTACAACTATTGTTTTTAGTGTCTTTTGCAGAAGGCGATAGGGATTTTCCGGGTATTTCAGCTTTTTGCCATTAATTTCAAGGATGTAATCACCCGCTTTTGCTTTCACCCCTACTTCTACAAGAGGAGATCTTGCTGCATCGTTCCAGTTTTCGCCTTTGTAGATTTTTACTATTTTGTAGTAACCATTTTCGCCAACTTCAAATTCCGCTCCCAGCAGCCCAACGTCCGCTGTCTGGAGTTCGGGCAGGTCACCACCGCCTGTATAAGAGTGGCTTGTACAGAGTTCACCGATGGTTTCACCAATCAGGTAAGTCAGGTCACGCCTGTGCGACAGCTGGCCTACCAGGGTAGAATATCTTTTAAAGATACCATCCCAGTCAACTCCATGCAGATTGGAGATATAGTATGTTGCTTTAGGTAATCTCCAAGCTTCAGTGAAAATCTGTTTCCATTCTGTTATTGGGTCTACAAGGGTTTCCAGCCCGGAGATATCAACAAGGCCTTCACCGGTATTGATTTTATCAGTTTTTGCTGGGGCAATGCCCATTGTCGTTCCCTTTTGCCAGAGGATATTTTTCCCATCCGGTGAAAGACCATAATTTCTTATTCCTTCAAGGATAAGTGTTTCTTTTTTCTTCTCCAGATCGAACGCATAGAGATTGCGAGCATTATTCTCTGCCTTGATATAGTAGAGAATACCAGGGATCGCGCTGAGGCCGAATACCTGGCTAGGAGTGACCGGCAATGCAGCTACCCTCATGCCAAGGTTTTTAATATCTATCTTGATATCCTTGATTTCCTTTTTATCTGCATCTTTCTTGTCGTCTTTCTTTTCATTCTTGAGTACCACTTCGTCGCTCTCAGGTTTGAATAGAGAATCGGAACCATCAGAAAGAGTAGCGACATAAACTCGATCTAAATTGTCATAATGGAAATTGGATTCAAAATTGCTGAACTGAGGGCTGAAATCTCTTGAAGAGATAAAGAAGAGGTATTTACCATCGATATCGAATACCGGTTCTGTTTCGTTTGTTGCCCGGCTGGTAACCTGATGGATTATAGCATCTTCCAGGTTATAAAGGTAAATCGATGAGAAAACCTGATCATGTTGTTTGCTGTACGTGAGCCATTTACTGTCCGGGGACCACATATAGTCCCTTATACGTCCGACTTCAGCAGTATCGACTTTGGTTATCTTCTTAGTTTTTACATCGATGTAATAGAAGTCGTGCATCTCACCCCAGAAAGCGATTTTGTTTCCATCCGGTGACCAGGAAGGATTCCTTAGAATCTGGTCTCCACCGGATGTCAACTGTGTTGTCGATTCACCCATGGCATCGGTTATATAGAGTTCTTCTTTTCCGGTTTTATCTGAGATATAAGCGATCCATTTTCCATCCGGGCTCCAGTTCACGTCCCTTTCCCTTGCTCCTGTGCTTTCTGAAAGGTTGCGGGTGTTGCCTTTTTCTGCTGGAACTGTAAACAGCTCACCACGCGCCGTGAGTGCTACTCTTTTTGCTCCAGGAGCGAGAGATGAAGAATCAACTCTGGACGCTAGTTTCATGTAATAAGGCCTGAGGCTTGCCCTGTCGTACTTGATATTGAATGTGAGTGGCGCAATTTTTTCATCAGAATAAGCCATTTTGTAAAGTTTCCCGCCCATCTCAAAGATAATGGCATCCGGCCCATGGCCAGGCCACTTAATATCCCAGTCTTTATAATCGGTAACCTGGGTAATCTCCTTGGATGTGGTGTTGTATTTATAGAGGTTGGATTTTCCAGTTTTATCCGCCACGAAATAGATATTATCCCCATGCCATATCGGATGATGTTCTGTGCCTATCCAATCGGTTATTTTTTCAATTTTGTCTACATTATAATCATAAATCCAGATATTCTGGGCCATTCCGCCTTTATATCTTTTCCAGGTACGGAAATCACGGTATACACGGTTAAGTGCAATCTTTTTCCCATCTGGAGAGAAAGACATCGAACCGCCTTCCGCAAATGGCATCGGCTCAGGAAATCCGCCGTTAATGCTTATTTTATATAACCTACCGACAAACGCATCCCAGAAACCTTTAAAACCACGGAAAATTATATATTTCCCGTCCGGGGTCCAATCCATGACATGTTTGTCATACCCGAATCTGTCCGGCAGCTCAGTTGTGGGGTAGTAGGTCAATTGTTTGGGTTCTCCACCATCCACAGGGATCAGATATACCTGCCAGTACCCGTCGTACTGACCGGTAAAAGCGATCCATTTCCCATCTGGCGAGAATTTAGGAAAGTACTCCACGCCCGGGTGGGATGTAAGCCTTTTAATGTTTGTACCATCTACATTTGCAGTCCAGATATCCCCGGCGTATGAAAATGCGACTGTATCTTTATAGATATCAGGATACCTGAGCATAAGTGTCTCATTTTCCGCTGTAGCATAAAGCGGCAGCAGCAGAGATACTAAAAGAATCAGAAAAAGTTTTTTCTTTAACATCTTTCCTCCTATGATAAAAAATTATACGAAGTTTCTGGTTATTCTATTCAAGAATAAATTGCGGTTTTAACCTTGTGAAAATCATGTTTTCCACAGGTCAATATAAAGAGCGCGGGTGCTTGTTTCCGAAGTATATCAAGCATCTTATTAGCTAAATTGCGGATATCCCATTGAGCATGTTCGTCTTCACGGAGCCTGGAGAAGTGATATATCTCTCGTGCGTTCATTTTTATCAGGATTTTTCTGCGGTGAGAATTAAGCAGCGCATAAGGTGTAGCTGCCGGAGTGTAATCTATTATTTTATCGAAAATCAGTTCGGCCTTTTTTCTTATTTCATCCAGAAGACCTTCCTGGTCTGTTTCTAGTATGGATTCCGGTATCGTTATTCCGAGTTCGGGATTATATCCAGAGGTCAGTATCGTCGCCATCCGGTGCCGTTTCATCTGAGCGAAACAGCTGGAGCTGATTGTCAGTTCAAAGGTAAATTCTGCAAGCTCGAATTCTCTTGGTACCTGATCCCAGGGCTCCATGTTTGCAAGCCGTTTTATAATGAAATTCTTTTTTTCTTCCTGGCTCATTTTGGATGCTGTATCAATTGCTATTTTCCATGATCCCGTCTGTGGGAACAGAATTGCTGCGATGATTTTTTCCTCAGCATTCTGAGTTTCGTCCAAAAGAAGTACTTCTTCCGAACCAGCAGCGATTTGATTTACAGTTTTTCTGATTTCTGAATCCAGAGGTGCCGGGCTGTACTCTCTTGGTTCGATATATTTAATAAGTGAGGGAGCGAGTTGATAGACTATATTGTATATTTTTCCTGAGAGTTCCTGAAGTTCCAGGAGTTTTTCTCCATTTAGTCTTCGGAGCATATACTCCAGGTTTCTTGCGTTTATAGTCATTCCAAGCTGAGATGTTGTCGAAAGGGGAAGCAGGTAGCGGGCATCTTCTTTTGCAAGCCCTTCGATCATTCTCATTTCAGATTTTTTATTTTTAGCTTCCGGGTATTTATCGAAGAAATATGGCTTAAGTTTTCCCAGGGCTTGATTATACGCTTGGAAACATTCATGGACGAATTCGTTATATTCTTTTTCGATTGGTTTGCCCTTGATCTCCTGAGGTGTCACAAAATCTTTTCCGATTTCGATGTATCTTTGTGATTTTTCTGTATACGAATTTAATCGGTGAGCCTGTATTGCCTCAACCGCCAATCTTGATACACCTAATATATCCAGGTTAAATACAGCATGTTCTGCTACCGAGGAATGACCAAGACCGAATACTATAGTCTGGTTGGATTTCCTTGCTTTTTCTACATCATGTAATGATTGTGCCCTAAGCTCCGGTATGGGACGGGGGTCCCTGCTGATTCTCGCATATGCTGCTGAAAGAGTTTCCGGCGTTACTGATTCATTGTTCCTGGCAATTTCAGCCAGTAATTCAGAATCTATGTTATAGCCGGCTATCAGGACTTCCATAGTAACGGGAGTATATCAGAAATTTCTGGAATTGAAATTGATATAAGGATAGAGCACATTGAAAATAGAAAAAAAGAAAGTTATCTTTTCCTTGCAGCGCTCTGTTTTGCCGCTTCTTCTTCCTTGCGGAGAAGCTGGTACATTTTTTCTATATTTGTGATAATAATTTTACGGCCGTTGAAATCAATTAATCCATCTTTTTTAAACTGGTTTAATACGGTCGAGGTCGTCTCGCGTGTTGCGCCTATCAGATTGCCCAATTCATACTGAGTGATTTTTATATCGAGTAGTATTCCACCGTTTCGGGATAAACCATATTTTTTAGCCAGTTCGACAAGATTCCTGATGGCGCGAAGGCTAACATCACGGAAAACAAGTTCAGCAAGGTGATTTTCCAGGTCGATATTACGGGTCAGGAGCATCTGTGTAAACTTCAGGAAGAAATCCGGTTGTTTTATCAGTGCCTGTTTAAAATCAGCCCTGTTTATCATCAGTATCTCGCAATCTTCCATTGCCTCAACTGATTCATAGCTGATACCTTCACCTAGAAGGGCATATTCACCGAATATGTCATAGGGTTTTAGTAACCTTACAATTTTCTCTTTGCCTCTCTTTGATAGCCTGTATACTTTCACAACTCCCTGACAGAGCATATAAATATACCTATACGGGCTTTCCGGCAGAAGTATCGTCTCCCGTTTTTTATACTTGTTTATGTTTCCGATAGAGCGCAAACTGTGAAAGTCCTCTAACGTAAACACAGACGGAACATACTCAAAACTCTGATAATTACTCAGCATACAAGATAACCCATTAATTGTAATCTATTTAACATATTTTAGGTTAAAAGTCAAGTTCTGTGTTTTTGGCCTAACTTAGCATTAAATAAGAGGAAATTCAGGATTTTGTTGATATTAGGAAGAGTAATTAATCGTTCATTCTGAGAATTATTTCTGTCCCGAGAGATAATCAAGCACATAATCTTTTGCCAATAACGCTGATTCGTTCAGGAAAACTCCTTTTGAGAGGTAATATGTCAGAGCGGAAGAATGGCGGCAGCCAGTACCGTGAGTATTTTTTGCCTTGATGTATGTGGTCTGTATGATATTAGTGTTTTCCCCATCATAAACAAGATCAAACGAAGAACCTTTTCCTTCGTTGCCTGTGATAATGACTGATTTCAGGCAATATTTTTCGTGCATTTCGACTGCCATTTTAGTTGGTGAGATGTCCTTTCCGGTTTTGCCAAGTAGTTTTTTCGCCTCACCGCTGTTAGGGGTAATAACAGTAGTGTATGGGAAAATACGCTCTTTAATAACGTTAAAAGTCATATCATCGTTGAGGATAACTCCAGTCGTAGATTTAAAAATGGGATCCAGTACTACCTGCGGAGGCCGGTTTTTTTCGAGGACATCTGCTATTGCTCCGGCTATTGCCCGATTCCCCATCATCCCGATTTTTACTCCAACTATGCGAAATTCATCGAAGATTATTTCCAGCTGGTTTCTAATACTTTCTGGTTGCAGTGGATTAAATTCCTTGAAAGTTTTGCTGTTTTGGATTGTTATTGCTGTTACTACAGCAGCTGCTTTACCGCCGAGTTTATTAATAGTCTCAAGGTCAGCGACCAGGCCAGCTCCACCGGAAGGATCAAAACCGGCGATTATCAGTATCTTCGAATCTTTAGCCATCTGATTTTATTTGTTTTTGAATGCCCGGTTGATTCCTTTAATAGCGCAAAATTCACCGCACATCGAGCATACGCTTTCTTCACCAGATGGGACTTTCCCTTTGAATTCGCGTGCCTTTTCTTCATCCATGGCAACTGAGAACATACCTTCCCAGTCTAACTCCCTGCGGTAGTTTGCCATACGATCATCAATTTCCCTCGCGCCGGGATATCCTTTGGCGATATCAGCCGCATGGGCGGCGATTCTCGAGGCAATTACGCCTTCCCTGACATCCTGAACGTCGGGAAGTTTCAGGTGTTCGGCTGGGGTTACGTAACAGAGGAAATCCGCTCCTGCCATCGCTGCAACAGCGCCTCCGATAGCGGATGTAATATGATCATAACCGGGTGCTATGTCAGTAACAATCGGCCCCAGGACATAAAACGGGGCATTGTTGCATAATGCCTTCTGGATTTTAATATTTGTTTCGACCTGGTTTAGGGGTACATGCCCTGGCCCTTCGATCATCACCTGGACGCCAGCTTCCCTTGCTCTTTGCGCAAGTTGGCCGAGTACCATCAGTTCGTGGATCTGAGCCCTGTCAGTTGCATCTGCGAGGCAGCCGGGCCTGAGGCCATCGCCCAGAGAAAGTGTCATGTCATATTTGTGGGCGATTTCAAGCAATCTGTCGAAACCGGAATACAAAGGATTTTCCTTTTTATGGGCGATCATCCATTCCGCAGTGAAACATCCACCGCGGCTCACGATGTTGGTGAGCCTGCCTTGCTCACGGAGGTGATTTACAGCATCCATGGTCAACCCACAATGTACTGTGATGAAATCGACTCCGTCCTTGCCATGCTTTTCAATATTGTTAAAGAGGTCTTCGGGATCAAACTTGATCAGGCTTCTTTTCTTTCTGGCGTTCTCGATCATCGTTTCATAGATTGGTACAGTTCCGATTGCGACTGGTGAATGGGAGATTATTGTTTTTCTTATTTCATGGATATCTCCCCCAGTGCTCAAATCCATTATTGCATCTGCGCCATACTTTACGGCTGTTTCCATTTTCTGGAGCTCTTCCTCCAGATCGATCTTATCCTGGGATGTGCCAATGTTGGCATTGATTTTTACTCTGAGCCCCGAACCGATACCGATTATTTTTTTCAGGTCGTGACTGTTATTTTTAGGTATTACAACCTCTCCGGAAGCGACGAGATTCATTATCTCTTCCGGTTTTTTATTTTCATCTTCTGCAACCTTTACGAATTCATCTCTTAACTCGCCTTTTATGGCTGCTTCTAAAAGCGTAGACATCCAATTAACTCCTAGGTATTGCCTTTTATATCAATTCATATTGTTTCGTTCATTTTTGAAATACTCGATTATACCGTTAAACGCAACTACCAGTGTGAGTATTCCAAGTGTACTTACCAGGAGGCGAAAAGAATATGAAAGATATATCCGGGAACCGAGGTTTCTCATCGATGCAAATACCGATATATTCCATAGGTGCGACCACGGTGTGGCTATCAGAAAAACCGATAGCGCAAACCGGTAAGCGAAAAGAAACAGGTTTTTCCAGAAATTCATCCTCTCAACCTTCCTGTAACATGGACATGATAACATGTCATGCAAGCTGTTAAAAGTTCTTAATTTAGAGGAGAAAATGCTGTAGATGCATAGGAGTTATTAATGGGAAAATTTGGCGGTAAAATACTCATGGATTATATCTGCATGATCAAAAGCTATATCTTTGGGCAGGTTATCCCTGGTGAAAATCTGTACATTTACGGCATCGTCTCCCGCTTCAGGTTTTCCCTTTGCTGTGGCGATAAAAACTGTCGTTATTGTATGAAACCTTGGGTCCCTTCCCGGTTTGCTGTAAACACCTAGCAGACCTTTGAGTGTAATTTCCAGTCCAGTTTCTTCTTTGGCTTCCCTGATTGCGGTATTTTCAACTGATTCGCCGTAATCTACAAAACCACCGGGTAATGCCCAGCCATATGGTGGATTTTTTCTTTCGATTAGGAGAAGGTTATCCGGTTCGGGTTGATCTTCAAGACGAATTATAATATCCACGGTAGGGTAGGGATTCCGATATTTTAATACAACCTCGCCACACCGGGGGCAGATTATAGGTCCTTTATCATCACTCATTTTGTCCGCCCTGAGTTTTTTCCTGTTTTTCTTTAAGCCATTTATCTTGCCAGTACTTTTTCTGCCAGATGTATACCGCTTTGTTATGTTCTGCTGAAGTCGCGGAGAACTGATGGCTTCCGTCGTTCTTTGATACATAATAGATGTATTTCGTATCATCCGGTGTACATGCCGCTGACAGCGAATGCAGACCTGGGTTACCAATCGGCCCTGGAGGTAATCCCCTGTATTTATAAGTGTTATACGGGGAATCAAGCTGCTTATGCGCTCGTTTTAAATTACCGTCATAAGCACCATCCATTTTAAGTGCATAAATGATCGTTGGGTCGATTTGAAGTCCCATCCCAATTTTTAGACGGTTATAAATTACTGAAGAGACTATCGCTCTTTCGCTGTCCAGGGATGTCTCCTTCTCGATCAGCGAGGCTATGATGACCAGTTCGCGTGGAGTATATTTAGCTTTTTCTGCTGAAGAACGGATGTGTTGTTCGTACTTTTCTTTAAAGTTCGAGACCATCATCCCAAGTATTTCCTCTGCGTTCATCGATCTGGAGACCAGGTATGTATCAGGGAAAAGATAACCTTCAAGAGTCTCAGCATCCGGTGAGAACTCACTTATGAGTTTTGTGTTTCTGATAGCGGCTGATATCTCTTCATCCGTTGCCAGTTCCATTCCAGTAATCTTTTCAGAGATATCAAAAATATCCTCGCCTTCGATAACTGTCAGTTTGTGATAATAAATATCGCCACGCATGAATTTTTCATAAACATCGGCAGCGCTCATCGGTATATCAAAGAGATATTCACCGGCTTTGAAATTATTTTCGCCCCCTTTGAGTTTTAACAATATTTTAATCCCACTCCGGTTTTTAAGAATACCCTCCTTGCAGAGTACATTGATAATTGAGTCTACCGGCATGCCTTTTTCTATCAGGATAATCCGGGAATCTTCGGTATATCCTTTGTATTCGGAATAAATCAGTGAATGGACAAATAGCCATCCGACGATCAGAAGGCAGAGAAAGAGCAAAACAATTGCTAAAACAATGCCTTTTAGTTTTTTATTCTTCATTCCTTTACTTCATGCTTGAGGCTTTTCATACTGTTTATAAAATCCAGGTAGCTCTGTAGCATAATGGAAGCGGCCAGTTTATCTATATTTTTCTTTCGCTCTTTACGTGTGGCACCACCTTGAAGCATAACTTTTTCGGCCTGCGCGCTACTCAAACGTTCATCCCAGGTAATGATCTCCAATTGGGGATGTTTTTCCTGGAGTATCTTGACGAATTCCGAGACTTCCTGGCCCATCATACTAATTGTATCCCGTAAGGTGATGGGGATTCCAACGACTATCTTATGCACGGATTTATCTTCGATTACTTTATTTATGTGTGCAAAGAGATCATCTTTATTTTTGTATTCAACTGTTTCAAAAGGTTGCGCGGTTAGGAGTAGTGGATCGCTCAGGCTAAGCCCAACCCTTTTCTGGCCATAATCGATACCTAGAATTCTATATGAAGAATCAGAAGGCATTTTTCTCCTGATATCTATTCCCTGGATTCAGGGGTGTTTTTATATTTAGCTTTATATTCTTTTATCTTAGATTCAAGTTCAGATAAGTCTGGCATATCTTTTTTTGATACTTTTTCCAGCTCAGCTTCTATTTTTGTGATTGCAGCTCTTACTTCATCACCATTACCTTCAGCATTTAAGATATCCAGATATAATCCAAGGAAACTATACCTATACTCAGGACTGTCGACAAGTTCAAGTGCTTTCTCTATGCGGCCTTTTGCTGCAGTTACTTTATTTGTGCTAAAATAAAAATCAGCAATATAAGCTTCATGCCTACCAAGTTGATTCCTGGCTTCACTATAAATCTCTTTAACTTCATCCATATATTTGCTGTTTGGATATTTCTTTAGGAAGATATCGAGCTCTTGCAGGGTTCTCCTAGTTTCTCCTTGATCATTTTTTATGCTTCTTATCCGTTTCCAGTGGCAGAGAGCAATCTGTTTTTGAACATAATCAAGGTTTTCGGCGGTTGGATAAAGAGTGATGTAAGCTTTATATTCAGCTTCGGCTTCTATAAAAACACTTCTCATGTTTCTACTGAACATTGCATCGGCTCTTTTAAGACGAACCTGTTTGTAATAGACGGAGTTCGGGAAATTTGTTTCAAAAGTGTTGAATACTGATATTGCATCCACCCAGTCTTCGTCTTCCATATATTTGAGGCCTGCGTTGAACAGTGCTTTATCGCCAAGTTCAGGGCCTTCCTGACCGGCTTGCGTCCCGCAGCTGATCATCGTTATCAGCATTATGATAGATGTGATAATTATCGCGGCATTGATTCTCTTCATTATTTTATCTCCTCAGACTCTTTTTTGATCCATTCCCATTCGTTTTTCAAACCCTGATCCAGATTGAATGCAGGTTTATAATTTAGATCTCTCGCGGCCCTGTTGAAATCAGCATAAGTGTGGGTCATTTCTCCTTTTTGTGCCGGAATATGTTTGATCTTGATATCTTTCCCCACTATATCGCCAAGTTTATTTAGGAGTTCGTTCAGGGATATTCTGTTCCCCCCCCCGATGTTGTAGATTTCACCAGGTTTACCTTCATGTGCTGCGTTGAGGAACGCTGTAACTACATCTTCGACATATGTAAAATCCCTTGTCTGCTCTCCATCACCATAGATTTCTATCTCTTTATCACTCAAAATATGTTTCATGAATTTATTGAAAGCCATGTCAGGCCGTTGTCTTGGACCATAGACCGTAAACAGCCTCAGTGAGACAGTTGGTACTTTAAAAGCCTTGTAATATAGAAATGCCAGGTTTTCTGCAGCAAGTTTAGTCACGCCATATGGAGAGACAGGTTGAATAAACTGATCTTCTTTCATGGGTAGTTCCGGAGTTTCGCCATAAACCGATGAGGAAGATGCGTATACAAATTTTTTAATGTTTTTGTTCCTTAAGGCTTCCAAGAGCTTCTGAGTCAGCCTGATGTTCTGATGGATATATACTTCAAACTCTTCACCCCAGCTACGCCTGACTCCCGGTTGTGCGGCAAGATGAATTATATATTCAATTCCTTCAAGTATTTTTTCGAGATCCGCTTCTACAAGGTCGGCTTCTATAAATTCAAAATTTTCATTCTTTAGAGCTTCCGAGATGTTTTTACGTTTTCGCTCCAGTGGATAATAATCACTAAAACAGTCCACGCCTTTAACCGCTTTACCCTCACTCAGCAGTCTGTCGCATATTGTTGAACCCAGGAAGCCGGCAGCTCCGGTCACCAGGTATTTTGCGCTCTCTCTCACTTATCAATCTCCATTCTACTCTCAATCTCTTTTATGTTCAGTTTCCTATCCCCTTCAAACAAGGAATGAACAGTATATCCGGTTGCAAGGATTTTGCCATGATTTAAGTCTGTGATTGTGTAATTAAACCTTATTTTATCATCTTTTATAAACCGCAGCTCCGCATTTGTGACAGCGCTATCGTCATATTGGCATAGAAGAGGTTCTGTGATCTCAAAAGACATTTGTTCGATTCGAAGACCAATGGAACCGTCTTTTAAAGAATTCATTAATTTCTTAAATTTTTTAAAACACTCGGTGCGGGCAGCATCAAACCAGAAGAGGATTACTTTTTCGTTGAAATACCCGCTTGTATCTGTTTCATGGTAGCGTATATTCTGTTGGATGGATTCTGTTATAATCGGGGTCAGGTCCTGCATTTTTCCCTCATTGCACTGATTGTTGTATTCGGGTTTTCGGTTTTAAAGATACCTGATCCTGATACAATCATCGTTGCCCCGGCATTATAAACAATATCGATATTATCCAGTGTTACTCCACCGTCGATTTCAATAATTACCTCTGGCTTTAATCTTTCAGTCATTTTTACAAGAGCTTCAATTTTCCTCAGAGAATTAGGAATGAATTTCTGTCCTCCGAAACCGGGGTTAACAGACATGAGAAGAATATAATCCAGGTATTCAATAGCATATTCTATTGTTTCCAGAGCCGTGGCCGGATTGAGTACAACCCCGGCCTTTGCACCTCTTTCTTTTATTCGAGTGAGCGATCGCTGTAGGTGAATGGAAGCTTCCTGATGAATTGATAGCCAATCCGCACCAGCATCAATAAAAGCGTCAATATATTTTTCCGGTTCTACTATCATCAAGTGCACATCAAGAGGTTTATCGGATATTTTTTTTAATGTCTTCACTATAAGTGGGCCGTATGTAATATTGGGGACGAAACGCCCGTCCATCACGTCGACATGTAATAAATCCGCCTCCGATATTTTTTCTAAAGAAGCAGTGAGGTTTGCAAAATCTGCTGACAGGATTGATGGTGCAATTAATAATTCTTTGCTCATTTTATTCGCTGACCCATAGATTAATAATGTCAGTTTTACTTACCGAGTAACCAGCTTTTGGAAATTGCATTATTATTGTATCTTTTTTTGCTCCTGGATAATACCTGTGGAATGTATTGCCTATCCGGAATCCGTTTGCGCTTAGCTGGTTTGTTACCATGTCGTAATCCTTACCGATCAGATCCGGCATGACAAAAAACTTTTCCCCAGGTCCAAGAGACACAAGAATGTTTACCCGGCTTCCCCTGATTAACTCGCTGCCCTGGGCAGGTTCCTGGGCGATTATATTGTTCATCACGACAAATTCACTATGAACCTGTGATATCATATGCAGGTTTAGTCCTCGGTCAGAGAAGACAGCGGAAGCGTTTCTTGCGCTCTGACCTATCATCGACGGTACGGTTATCAATCTTGTTCCAGCGCTAAGGACAACTTTTACCGAATTGTTTCGTTTAACCGAAGTCCCGGACTCAGGCTGCTGTTGAATGATTTTTCCTTCTTCGATTCCTTTGGAATATTGTCTTTTTTCATCTATTTTAAGTTTGAGGTCAAGCTCCGTGAGGACTTCCACAGCTTCAGTCGTTGTCATCCCTTCGAGGTCCGGTATCCTGACTTCTTCTCCCTTGATTGTCATAACCATAGTAATATATGCAGCAATAGATGTCACAAGTATCAGCCCGAAGAGTATGGCAGTAGTCGATATCAGGCGCCATAACCATTTCCGTTTCTGAAGTTTGATAAGAAATCCGGGTTTCTTTGAGCCGAACACCGTTTCTTCGCTGTCACGGTGTCTCAGGGAACGGATAAAATGTTTTATCTTTTGAATTATATTTCCAAAACTTATCGGAAGCTTAACCCTGATCAATTTTAACTCCTTTTAAGAAAGAAAAGATTATCATAGTGACTGTTTGCATGCAAACAGTTTGGATGTATCATGGTCTTGAGTATGGTAATTAATTCGGATTATTAATAATGAGATTTAATGGAGAGTTTCATCGGATTTTAGTAAGGGAAGCATTGATGGATCGATAACCAGGATGATCGACCCGAGTATCTTTCCAAGTTCATCTGTAAACGGTACGATTCTTGATGGAATTTTAAGCTGCCGGATATTCCCTGAAGGTGCTTGAAAGCTTATAAATGTATTAACAGGTGATGCTCCGGTAAGTGATTTTTCTAATTTACTCTTAAGATCACCATCAGGGACTTCTAAAATTTCCCAGGCAAATTTACCAATTGCCATCTCATCTTTGATGCCGCAGATTTTTTGAATCTGTTTGCTCCACATCAGAATTCTGCCGGTATCATCAATAACACAAAATCCTTCAAACATATTCGATACGATGTTGTTATTGAAGCTTTTAGTGTATTCAAGGTCTTTGAATGTATCGAACTTCCTGACGGAGTTTTTAACGGCGTTAATTAATTTTGTAAAATAAGCAAAACCAACATCTTTAGTGAAATAATCATCAACACCGTTTAAAAATGCTTCTCTGGCAAGTTCCTCATTACCTTGACCGGTAAGAAAAATGAAAGGTTTATGGACTCCACGCCTTCTGAGTTCCTTAAAAAATTCAAGGCCATTCATACCGGGACTCATTTCATAATCCGATACGATACAATCGACTTCCAGTTTTGGTAGTGTTTCGAGCGCTCCTTCTGCAGAGCTGGCTATTATCACCATCAAACTTGGATCTTCCGATTCAAGTTTACTTTTGGTAAGAAAAAGATGATCTTCAGAATCATCCACAAGCAGAAGGTTTAATTTTGATTTTTGTGATGACATCTTTACTATATTTTCACTACCTAGTATTTATGAATAATACCACCTCACCGGCTAGTAATATTATAGAACCCTGGTTGGCCTTTTTCAAGTTTTATATAAAAGTTATCTTTAAGTAATAATTCTTTAAAACAAACAACATTGCATATTTATTGTTGTGGTTATATAATTGATATAAGTATATTACTTCAAAACTAAAATAAGATTGGAGGTAAAAATGATACGCGCGAACGTCTTCTGGTGTTTGTTACTCTGTGTCCTGACATTAATTCTCAGCCTGCAATTCATTATACCGCAGGAACGCGAAACAGCGATAATCCAGATGACCGAATTAGTAAAACTTTTCAATTTATTGAGTAATCTGGAATTATCTATTGCCAAGCATGAATGGAGTATAATTTTTTCAGCATTTCTGGATCCTGCATATGCTGAAACATTAAAAGCCGGTAATAAATGGCAAGATCTGGAATGGGTTTCAAAGGCATTTTATCCGGAATTTGCTCCGGCCACTCCAGATGAATCACAGAAAAGAGCAAATAGTATTACAACTCTTAAGCATTTTTTATCCGATGTGAAAATCTATAAACAGGATGGTTGCGATTTTTACGTTATATTATCAGGTATCCGGACGATTGAATTTGACCTGGGTAAAAAATATATTCCTTTTGAAACAGCCTTTTGCTTGAAAAATAATAACTGGCTGATACAGATACCTCAATAGATATTTAATGAATTCAATCTAATCCCCAGTAATAGAATAAAATTCGTTCTTGGCAATATGTGCGCCGGGTAATATAATTATGCCCCTGGAAGGGAATAAATTGTTATGTTAAGTATCGGATACATTCGTGAAAATGAAGACGAAATAAGGAAGATGTTGGCGAACAGGTCCAATAATGCCGACCTGGATAAATTAATTGAACTTGATGAAAAGAGAAGGATCTTTACTCAGGAGATAGATGATTTTCGCCATGAAAGAAAAGAACTCTCAAAACAGATAGGCCTATTAAAGAAGAATGGCGAAGATGCTGAAAAAGAGATGGAAAAGGCGGCAGAGCTGAACAATGAACTTGCCAGCCTTGAAGAAAAGCAGAGAGAGACAGACGAAGAATATCAGAATCTTATTCTGACCTTCCCGAATATACCGGATGAAAGCGTCCCTATTGGGAAAGATGATTCATTTAACAGGGAAGAAAAAAAGTGGGGTGTCAAACCGGAATTTACTTTCGAGGTCAAATCTCATGATGCCCTGGCAGAAAAACTTGGGATTATAGATTTTAACAGGGCTACAAAGATTGCAGGCAGCAGGTTTGCCACGATGGTCGGAACCGGCGCCAAGCTGGAACGGGCATTGATTAATTTCATGCTGGATGTACACACACACGAACATAACTACACTGAGATTATGCCACCGGTAATTGTTAACAGTAAGAGCCTGACCGGCACAGGCCAGCTTCCCAAGTTCGAGGAAGACCTTTTTAAACTGAATTACAGGGATTATTATCTTATCCCTACAGCTGAAGTGCCGGTGACCAATCATTTCGCGGATGAAATTTTATCTGAAGACGATCTGCCGGTTAAATTTGTAGCTTATACACCTTGCTTCCGGAGTGAGGCCGGTTCCTACGGGCAAGATACAAAGGGATTGATAAGGCAGCATCAGTTTAACAAGGTAGAGCTGGTCAAATTTGCGCATCCCGATAAATCCTGGCAGGAGCTGGAAGCACTGCTAGCGGATGCCGAAGAGATTCTACAGGAACTCGGCCTGCACTACCGTGTGGTTACATTATCGACAGGCGATATGGGATTTGCCTCTGCGAAGACGTATGATATCGAGGTTTGGTTACCTTCGTTTAATACTTACCGCGAGATCAGCTCCTGTTCGAATTTTACCGATTTTCAGGCGCGCCGGGCATCGATAAGGTATAAAGATAAATCAACGGGGAAGAACAATTTCGTCCACACATTAAACGGATCCGGATTAGCGGTCGGTCGGACTGTTGTTGCAATTCTTGAAAATTATCAGCAGGAAGACGGTACTGTCATTGTACCGGAAGTACTCCGGCCTTATATGGGCGGAATGGATAAAATTTCACCGGAATAAGAATATGGACGCAAGCGCATTATCCTCAATACCAGGGGTAAAACCTGATATACAGCTTCGCGATTATTCCTGGTTCAGGATAGGGGGTAAGGCAGATTATTTTTATACAGCCCGGAATATTGATAGCTTAAGGGAAGTACTCGGTGCCGCCTATTCATTAAAAGTCCCTTGTTTTTTCCTTGGAGGCGGTAGTAATATTCTATTCAGCGATAAAGGCTTCAGGGGGCTTGTCATCAAGAATGAATTGAAGGGACAATCTTTCGATGGGCAGACGCTTATCGCCCAGAGCGGGAATGACCTTGGTGCCCTTATAAAAGCTGGGATAGAAAATAAACTTGGTGGCTGGGAAGGGTTATATGGTATTCCCGGGACGCTTGGCGGAGCTGTAAGGGGAAATGTAGGAGCATACGGGCATGAGATCTCACAGGATATCCGTTCCGTGGTTTACCTGGATAACGACTTGAATGAAAAAAAGGCCAGTGTGGAAGATCTCAGATTCAGATACCGGTATTCGTTTTTTAAAGAAAATGGTTTTTTTATTCTAAGTGCCACACTGCATCTTGAGGAAGTTGATGCAGAAACATCAAGAGAAAAAATTAACGAACTTCTTTCAATCAGGAACAGCAGACATCCATCACGGCTTACCGCAGGATGTTTCTTTCAGAATCCAAAGGAATACGGAGTCCCAGCAGCGCGTTTAATCGAAGAGGCAGGGCTGAAAGGTAAAACAATCGGCGGCGCAAGTATTTCCGATAAACATTCGAATTTTATAATTAATTCCGGTAATGCAAGCGCGGAGGATGTTTTGAGATTGGCTGATTTCATCAAAGAAGAAGTTTTTAAGAAGAACGGTGTACTTTTAAAAGAAGAAGTACAGGTTGTACCGGAAGTTCCCACCATTAATTGACTCCGGTTGTGTAAGTATTCAAAATATATTGCCAAAGGGCGGAAAATGATA
>JAFGBY010000113.1 GCA_016932915.1 Acidobacteriota bacterium
AGGCAATCCGCGATCTGATACGCGACTGCCTTGTCGAAGAAGACATAGAAGCCAACAAGGACACCATCGTCGGCGTTGTCTCACTTGTGTACAATCACCACAAGCTGGATTTACCTAAAAAACTCACTGATGAACAGCATAAAAACCACTCGATGTTCCTCTCAACTTTGCATATTCACCTGGATTCGCATAACTGCCTCGAGGTTCTGCTGCTTAAAGGCCCTGGGGATGAAGTCAAGAATATGGCAGATGCCCTTATCAGCACCAAGGGAATCAAACACGGTAAATTGACGATTACAACAACAGGCAGCGAACTGGAATAATTGAGAAAGATTTTGTGCCTTTTTTAACATTTTCCTAATTTTTATCCATATTTATACAAAAAACTGTTGAATTCTAACGTAACCGCATTAACATACAGGGGTTTTGATATGTTAAACAATATGTGAGGGAATTAATAAGTTTTAAGACGTTTAACGTTCATAAATATCCGACGGGGGTCTAACCAAGATTTCTCTTCCTAAAAAAATCATGATTTAACAGGAGATACCATGAGAACCATAAAACCAGAGTTAATTACAGAAAAAGTACGTCAACTCTGCTTTGATGCCGCTTACGACTTGAGCCCGGATGTCGAAAACGCGCTCAAGACCGCAATGGCTAAGGAGATTTCTCCGACAGGTAAAGAAATACTCCGCCAGATTCTGGAGAATGCTGAAATCGCTCGCAAAGAAGATGTGCCGATATGTCAGGATACCGGCTTTGCGGTCTTTTTTGTGGAAATTGGCGATCAGGTATTTGTAGAAGGCAATATTACCGATGCTATCAATGAAGGGGTCAAACTGGGTTATACTGAAGGTTACCTGAGAAAATCCGTATTGAAAGACCCAATCAGAGGGGGAAATTCCGGGGACAACACACCGGCGATTTGCCACTATGAATTCGTTCCTGGAGATAAGATCAAGATTACTCATCTACCCAAGGGCGGTGGTAGCGAAAACATGAGCGGTATCAAGATGGGAAAACCGGCAGACGGAGCCCAGGGCGTGATTGATTTCGTAGTGAATCGTGTCTCTGAAGCAGGCCCGAATCCATGCCCTCCCATCGTTGTTGGAGTTGGTATCGGCGGCACATTCGAACAGTGCGCAAAGATGGCAAAGAAAGCTCTTCTCCGTCCACTGGATGTGAAGAATCCAGATCCTTTCTATGCCGAGATGGAAGAGACGATGCTCGAAAAGATTAATAACCTCGGCGTAGGGCCACAGGGCCTTGGCGGTATAACAACTTGTATTGGTGTAAATATACTCGCGCATCCGAGGCATATCGCTTCCTTCCCTGTCGCTATAAATATCGAGTGCCATGCGCACAGACATAAAGAAATTGAAATATAAAGGGGCTTGAAATGGCAGAACATAAAATCAGTACTCCCTTAACGGATGATGTCCTGAATAAACTCGAAGCTGGTGATACGCTTTTTATTACCGGTGAAATCTATACAGCCAGAGATCAGGCTCATAAGAAATTAATAGACGCCCTTGATGCAGGAGAAAAACTTCCGTTCGATCCTAAAGGGCAGATTGTCTATTATGTCGGTCCTTCCCCCGCTAAACCCGGCAAGGTTATAGGGTCAGCCGGCCCTACTACAAGCGGTAGGATGGATCCCTACACCCCGAGGCTTCTTGATGAAGGAATCAGAGGGATGATAGGCAAAGGGCTCCGCAGCAAAGATGTTGTAGAGTCCATGAAAAAGAATGGCGCCATCTATATGGCAGCCGTCGGCGGGGCAGCCGCGCTTATTTCAAGGTCCATTACCGCAGCTGAAGTTATCGCATTTGATGACCTCGGACCGGAAGCGGTTAGACGGCTTGAGGTCAAGGACTTCCCCGTTATTGTGGTTATCGATAAAAACGGCAAAAACCTTTACGAAGAAGGCAGAGCCGAATACAAAGATAGACTAAACGAAGCAAATTAGGATTAATTTTAACAATGTCAGATGAAACAGTAGTTACAGACCTTCCGGTGGATATTAAAGAGGACTGGTGTAAAGGCTGTAACATATGTGTCGCGCTTTGCCCTAAAGAAGTACTCAAACTGATACAGGCGAAAGCTAAAGTCGCGAATCCGGACGCGTGCATCTTCTGCAGATTATGCGAGCTGCGTTGCCCCGATTTTGCGATCACTGTGAACATGGAGTTGAAAGATAAAAAGGGAGGCTCGAAGAAATGAGTCAAGCTTATAAGGAAAAAAGAAGATTCATTCAGGGTAATGAGGCTTGCGCTCTTGGAGCTATCGCAGCCGGTTGCAGATTCTTTGCCGGCTACCCTATCACACCTTCCTCGGAAATTGCCGAAGTAATGGCGAAGGAGCTTCCGCTCCTCGGGGGTAAATTTGTGCAGATGGAAGACGAAATTGCCTCCATCGCTGCAATTCTTGGAGCTTCACTTTCCGGCGAAAAGGCTTGTACAGCCACAAGCGGCCCCGGTTTTTCACTTATGCAGGAAAACATCGGCTATGCCTCACTGGCTGAGATCCCATGCGTAATCATCAACGTTATGCGCGGCGGCCCGAGTACCGGTTCCCCGACATCTCCATCACAGTCTGACCTGATGCAGGCTAAGTGGGGCACACACGGCGACCACCCGGTTATTGTTTTCGCGCCGGCATACATCTCCGAGATTTTTGTTGATACAATTCATTGTTTCAACCTCGCTGAAAAATACCGCGTACCGGTAATCCTTCTACTTGATGAAGTTATCGGTCATATGCGCGCAAGAATGGATATCTATAAACTTAGCGCTGATGATATTGCAGTTATTGAAAGACGCAAACCAACAGTAAGCCCCGCGGAATTCATGCCTTACGACACTTCGGATTCCCTGGTTCCACCTATGGCACCATTTGGCCAGGGTTACAGGTTCCATACGACAGGTCTTATTCATGATCGAACCGGTTTCCCGGTTAATGATGGCCTGACAGCCGAAAGTGAAACCATCCGTCTGATGAAAAAGATATATGAGAATGAAAGCGACATCATTGAATACGAAGAATACATGACCGACGATATGGATATAATGATCTGTACATTCGGGTCTACTGCACGTTCAGCTAAAGTAGCGGTAAACAAACTTCGTGATGACGGTATCAAAGCTGGCTTATTCAGAGCAATTACCTTATCGCCATTCCCGAGAAAAAAACTTCGTGAACTCAGCGCAAGGGTAAATAAGATCTATGTTCCCGAGATGAATCTAGGACAGCTTCGCCTTATACTTGAAAGAGTTACAAGACCGGTGCAAGTCCCTATCATAGGTATTAACCGTATCAACCTGGCTCCAATTTCTCCAGATGAGATTTATCAGACCATAAAAAAGGGGGAAGGCTATGTCTAATATAGAACGGTATCTAAGAAAAGATAAATTCCCTCACATCTGGTGCCCGGGCTGCGGAAACGGAATAGTACTTCATGCTTTTCTGCGAGCGATAGATAAATTGAATCTTGACCAGAATCAAGTAGCTGCGGTAAGCGGAATCGGCTGTTCTTCAAGGGCAACCGGTTATGTCGATTTCTGTACGATTCATACCACACATGGCCGTGCGCTTGCGTTCGCTACAGGCGTAAAATTCGCAAAACCTGAACTGACGGTGTTTGTATTCTCCGGTGACGGAGACTCAACAGCAATCGGTGGAAACCATTTCATCCATGCCTGCCGCAGGAATATCGACTTGACTATGATAATCTTCAATAACAATATCTACGGCATGACAGGGGGACAGTACTCTCCGACTACACCTTATATGAAATATGCATCTACAGCTCCATACGGAAACGCGGAACAGCCGTTTAACATTTCCGGCCTGGCTGTTGCTGCGGGGGCTTCTTATGTTGCCCGCGGCACGACTTATGATGCGGCACAGCTGGATAATCTCATTATCAAGGGTATCGAGAACAAAGGTTTTTCATTGATAGAAATATTCGCTCCCTGCCCGACCGTCTATGGTAGAAAGAACAAACTCGCAAATCCTGTAGACCTCATGATGTGGCAAAAAGAATTGACGATGCCTGTCGCAAAATGGAACCAGCTTGATGATGAAGAAAAAGCGAAATATCAGCCGACCGGCATACTCACAGATATAGATAAACCGGAATTCTGTGATGAATATGCAAAAACTTGCGCAAAGGCACAGAAAATCGCGAAAGGTGAGTTGATATCATGAAGAAAGATGTACTTGAAATCAGGCTAAGTGGAACCGGAGGCCAGGGTATGATTCTGGCTGGTATCATTCTGGGAGAAGCGGCAGCTATTTACGATGACCTTCATGCGCTCCAGTCTCAATCTTATGGCCCTGAGGCCAGGGGCGGCGCAAGTAAATCCGAAGTAATTATCAGTCATGAGGATATTCAGTACCCCAGGGTAACACGTCCGAACCTTCTTCTCGCGTTATCACAGCGGGCGTGTGACGCTTACCATAGCGATTTACTCGAAGATTCATTCCTCCTTGTAGATTCCATCAGGGTAAAGAAACTCCCGAAAGGCGCCAAGTATAAGATTTATAAGATTCCTTTCTGTAAGATAGCTAAAGAAATAACAGGAAGAGAAATCACTACGAATATTATTGCACTGGGCGCGGTTAATCAGGTTCTGGAAGCAGTAACATTTGAATCCCTGGAGAAAGCTCTTCTCAAGAGAGTTCCAAAAGGGACTGAAGAAATGAACCTGAAATCGCTCTATGCTGGAGCTGATGCTATAAAAAATTACAAGGATAAATAATATGTCAGATAGAACGCTGACCTTCATTAAACCTGAAGCGGTGGATGATGGGTATGCGGGTAAGATAATATCGATTATCGAAAGCGCTGGATTCAAGATAATCGGCTCAAAGATGATCCGGATGAACCTTAAAACCGCTCGCGAATTCTACAAGGTTCATCAGGAAAAAGAATTTTTTGAGGGGCTAACCGAGTACGCGAGCTCGGGCCCCATTTTTATCCTCTGCCTTGAAAAAGATAATGCCGTTGAGGATTTAAGAAAGCTGATCGGAGCAACTGATCCCGAAAAAGCTGCAGAAGGTACAATTAGAAAATTATTCGGTAAAACAATCCGCCGGAATGGGATTCATGCTTCAGACAGCAATGAGAACGCCGAGAAAGAAATAGCTTTCTTCTTCTCAAAATTTGAATTGCTTCAGAGTAGCTCACACGATATACATTAAACCTGAATAAAAATTATTTTATAAAGGTAGATAAGGATTAAATTCAAGTGGGATGAAAATAGCCACTAATATTAAAAATGAACTGAAAACAGCACTTGATTTCAAGGATTCTGTTTTCCCGCTCGCCCTGAGGATATCACTCCTGGGCGTTTTTTTCATGCCGATTTCGACATCTTTAATGCAACTCTTTCTCATCCTGGGTGGCTTGATCTGGTTAGTTCAATCAATTACAAAAAAGATCAAAATAAAAATACCGCCAGGATTTCTTGCCCTTGTTATTTTTGCCGGCCTCAGTATTGTCTCGATCTTTTTTTCACTGGACCCAATTGCCAGTCTGAAGCTGCTAAAAAAAATATCACTTGTGCTGCTACCGGTCTTCTTCTATAACATTCTGGATAAAGAAAAATATGTGCACCGTTTCCTGGTGACTCTTTATATTGGAGCCCTTGTAAATGCCATTTACGGTTCCTTTGCTTATCAGTTAGGTACACAACATAGATTAAGCGGATTCATGGGCCATTACATGACAACAGCAGGAATATTGATGCTACTGATTATCGTGCTCCTCGCAGAGATGCTAATCAGGGGCATTGCCGATTTTGGTTTCAGGAAAACCCTGATCCTTCTAATATTCGGACAGGCTTTACTTTTTACATTGACAAGAAATGCGTGGGTTGGAGCATTCCTGGGACTGGTAATCCTGGTAAGCCTCATTCGCCCTACCTATGTCCCATTAGGCGCAGTAGTTTTGTTGCTGCTTTTCCTGATATTGCCGGGAACCGTTAAACAACGTATTGCATCCACATTCGATCTTCAGGACACTACGATCCAGGACAGGATTAAAATGATCAACACGGGGTCGAATATAATAAAAGAACATCCTCTATGGGGAGTCGGGGCTGAAATGGTACCAAGGGTATATAACGAGTATAAAGCTTCGAAGGAAGATACACCCAGGCCACATCTTCATAATAATTTCTACCAGATTGCAGCTGAGAGAGGATTGTTTGTATTGAGTGCCTGGATTCTCTTCCTTGGCACAATTATTTATAAGGCATGGCATATCTACCAGCACTTCAAGAAAACTGGTCGTTATTATCCGACATACCTATCTATATCTACAATTGTACTCTGCCTCTCCTTCACCGTCGCAGGATTATTTGAATACAACTGGGGTGATACAGAAGTCGCAGTCGTTTTCCTGTTCCTTGTGACACTTCCATTTATATTTAAAGAACATGACAGGAAACGGGGCTATTAATGCCTGATGTGAAAATAAGCGGATTTACAATTCTTAGAAACGGATTGAAATTCGACTACCCTTTCATCGAATCCATTCAATCGATTCTTCCCCTGATTGATGAAATGATAGTTGCCGTTGGAAAATCCGATGATGATACGCTTGGTGCTGTAAACTCAATAAAGTCACAAAAAATTCGCATTATTGAAACTGTATGGGATGATAATAACCGAAAAGACGGTAATGAATTCGCCCGTCAAACCAATATAGCCTTAAGGGAGTGTAAGAATCCCTGGGCGTTTTACCTTCAGGCGGATGAGGTTCTCCATGAAAAAGACCTGGAATTAATTCGTTCTGAGGTAAACAGATATAACAGTAATTCATCTATCGAAGCTTTTTCATTTAAATATATACACTTTGAAGCTAACTATGACCTCTACAATCCTTTCCGGTATAAAAGAGCCGTTCGTCTTGTAAGGAACAATCCTGATATTGTGTCTATCAAAGATGCCGCAGAGTTTGGACATGAAAACGGGAAAAAACTAAGGATCAAGAAGTCTGATGCGTTTATATATCATTATGGTTGGGTAAAATCGCCTGAAGTCATGTTGGAAAAATTCAAGACATTCGAAAAATTTTGGCATGATGATTCATACGTCGATAAAAAGTACGCCGGCATGGAAGAATTCGAATTTAAGATGATAGAAGTTTCCAAACCTTTTAAGGGCTCCCACCCTTCTGTAATGCTAGAGAGAATTCAAAATAAAAATTTTAGACTTCCCGATAACATCCCGACAAAACCCCTTTCATTTCGAAAACAAACCTGGAAAATCCTTCTTCGTAAATGGGGAATCATTAAAGGCGAATGGTTCTAAAAATAAAATATTAGGATGAAGATAACCTTGCCTCAACAATCAACTTAATATATCCTCTAGAGACTTTTATATGAAATTGAAAGGAATAAGATAGATGACAGATAAAAAAGATTCAAAACTTCCAATTATCCTGGTTGTATTTGTGACCGGATTTATAATGGTACTTATAATGCTACTGGGCAGCGGCTCGGGGCATCATGTTAGTGCAGAACATTTTATGATCCAGCAGGGGCAGCATCTGTCCGACTTCTTCACCGAATACAGGATCTCAGCAATAATAGACTTCATGCAGAAAACGTATGATGCTGAAACAGTTACAGAAGAGCTGGATGCTTTATTCATCAGAAAAAATAACGGTGAAAGTACTATAGACCAGGAATTCATAGATTCACTACTCGCAAAAACAACAATCCCAATAGTACAGGAAGCTTCCAATAGTCTTTCGCTTAATTACCAGAAAGCACTATCCAGCCTGGAAAATGATCAGGAAAAAGAAGAATTTAAAAAGCAGGTTTTTCAGCGCCTTCGCGGATTTCTTCTAGATTATAACAAAGAAAGAATCCGTCATGAGGAGTCTGCTGAACAACATTAATTCAATATTTCAGACAAAATAAAACAGCCGGCGTCTAATGCCGGTTGTTTTATTTTATAGTATTAAATCAATTCCATTATTCAAGGAGATAGAATCAATGTGGAGATTGTCTCCTTGTCTATCATCTTTTCCGAAAACAACATTTTATTGTATTCACCTTTAATGTATTTTTCAGTCTCATCGCAGTAATGATCAGAAAAAGGATTGCCCGACTGGCCAAAGTTTTTAATGATCAGCGTATTGTCCCAATCCGATAGATCATAAACAACCCGCATAACAGGCATAAATCCACATTGGAATGGCTTGCTGTAGTTATATGATGCCGCGAGGATAACTCCACTTGTACCATTTAAACCATATGGACCACGATTAAAAACAGAAGTCAAAGGCCAGAAAGCACCAAGAGGATGATTGAAGCTGACCTGATGCATCTCTTTCCACTTCAAATTCTTCCACTCATCACCAAAGTTATCCTTAAGAAGCTGTACTGCTTCCAGTATAGTGTTTTCTATTATTTTTTCCTTAGTTTCTAATTCAGGAGTGGATTTATCATCCCATAAATCAATTTTTGAAATTAGGTCGGACTTTGTCCTGTAATTAAGAATTCTCAGCATCCGGAAAACAGGCGAAATCCGGGCAAGAGCAAGATCAGAATTATCGGGGCTGATAGCATTTAAATCATCCCTGATAATATTGTCGATCAACTCATTTCTGAAAGCAAGGTACAAACCTGGCGCTGATCCTCCTTCAAATCTCCTATCCCACTTCTTAAGATATGTGAAAAACCCATTTGCATCGGGGTTTTCTAAAGTCACATCACTCAGAGCATTAAGAAGTAAATCCGCCTCGATAGAGAAAGTATCGCTTTGCATTTTAGCGATGTCATCAATACCAAATTTTTCACCGTCTCTTAGCAGGTTGCTTATCCTCATAGCCCTGAATGGAACAATCCAATCGGTAGAGAGAAATTGAGAATATGGGTATTTGCAGACTTCATTATTTGCTGTGGCGATAAAATGTTTGTCAGGATTCAGCGCAAAGGGTTTCTTTGATTCATCCAGCATCCCCTTCCAATCTGCAGGAGTTGATGCCTTGACAATCCTGGATCCATCCCATCCATCTCTCTCTGGTATGCTTCCAGATGGATAATATGCGATATTTCCATCGACATCAGCATAGGTCATGTTGCAATGAGGTAAAGTAAATCGAGCAGCAGCATCTTTAAATTCAGAAAAATTTTTGGCCCGGTTAAGATCGAATAATCCCTGGATAGCTGCCGATGCATACATGCCTGTCCATTTGAACGCCACATCAAACACCACACCTTTGTCATCTTCCAGTGGATATATCGGGCCAAACCTGGTAATTCGGACTTTTAAAACTTCGGGATTATCTTCTCCTTTTATGAATATTTTTTCGGTTACTTTTTCGAAATCAAGCCACTCTTCCCCCCATTTATATTTCCCTGGATCATCCTTTTTTGTGAGGATCTCAAAATAATCAATGACATCCGGTATAAAGGCGGTAATCCCCCAAGCTATCCTCTCATTATGGCCAAAAGCGAATGCCGGACTGCCGGGAAGCATATAACCTGCAACATTGAACCCCGGGGCAGATAGATGCGCCTGGTAACATTGTGTTGGATTCTGCACTCCAAGATGAGGATCATTTGCCAAAATCGGTTTTCCGGTTTTTGAAAGAGATCCATCAATTACCCAGCTGTTGCTTGCCAGCGCTTCATCCGGGGATTTATCTTTAAATCCCGGGAATCTTATATCTTTCCTATTAAGATTACTGAATTTAGAATTTTTAGAAGATCTATTGTTTATTTCTGCAGCATTAGAGATATCAGTAATTGTTTCACTTTCAACTAATGACCTGTTCTGGAGAAAAACAGTCCAATCCTCACCAAAAACTTCTGTGATCAATGTATTGGTATATTCACTTCCAGATGAACTTAAAAACCATCCCATACTTAGTAGTGCATGTATTGAATCAATCGGTTCCCATGGTTCAGGTTCTACACGAAGCAAGCTGTACTCAAGTGGGAGAGGTTCATTACTAAGATAATAGTTAACGCCTTCACAGTATTTTTGAAGAAAATTCATCATTTCAGGTGATAAATTTTCAAGATACCCTTTCGCCCATCGTGTCATCTGGTATTTTCTCTGTTCAATGTCTGTCTGCAATGTTCTCCGACCAAAAAGTTCACAAAGTTTCCCGGCGCTGTACCTTCGTGTGAGATCCATCTGGAAAAATCGTTCCTTGGCATGGATATAACCTGTGGTAAAAGCTAGATCATCAAGGTTTTTTGCATAAACATGAGGAACGCCATATTTATCCAGCTTAATTATCACAGTATCGTGCAGGGCTTCAATTTTCCTTTCGCCATCCCAATCAGGAATGGAAGACCTGATTAAAATAAAGATATAGGCAGTAACGATGACTACTATCAATAGAAGAATAGATAGACCTATTTTAAGGATTTTTTTCAACGAAATACTCCTTGTCAGAAATTATTTTAAAATAGCCAGGTCAGGGGTCTTTGTTTTCTTCTTCGGTTGAGGGCATTACCCGCTTGACATAGTAGAATTTAACATTTTCCAGAGGTATTTCCAACGCTTCACCATCAAGTGATGTCGCGTAGATTTTTTGATCCTGTTTGATTATAACGTTGAGCCGTTTATTGAACAGGATAATTTTGTCACTTTTATCAATAACTCCAAGGACAAGATAATACTTCTCGGGAAAATAGGTAATCAGTTCCACTCCGTCGGCTTCAATTGTATTCCACGGAATATTTATGTCATCGATTTTTATCAGGCGGTATTGATAACGGTACCGGTAACAGGAAGGCAAAAACAGGAGCAATAAAAAAAGAAATATTAACAGAGTTTTCCTGTTCTTTATGTTTTTCATTATTCCTCCGGTGGTTTTACCACTTCCTCCCAGCCGCATTCTTTGTCGATGCAATAATGCACCGTTCCCTTGCGTTTTAAAACTTTTTCGAGGATAAAATTCTTACCGCATTTCGGACAACTTTTCGCTATCGGTTTATTTGGCGAAGCGAAATCACAGCCAGGATATTTTGTACAACCATAGAAAGTTGTATTTCTTCTGCTTTTTTTCTCTACTATTTCGCCGTCACATCCATCATTCGGGCATTTCATCCCTATGGTGTTCTGCTTGATATAGTCACATTTTGGATAAGATGAGCAGGCGATAAATTCACCAAATTTGCCATATTTCCAAACCAGCTGGCTACCGCATTTCGGACATTTCTCTTTAATGTCTTCCTGGTTTTTCTTACGTAAAGTGCCAGGGTCAACACTCTGAGTCGTTTTGCATTCCGGGTAACCGCTACAGGCAAGGAAAACACCCCAGCGCCCTTTTTTAAGCACCATATCTTTTCCACAATTAGGACACTCATGTTTTTCTTCTTCCTCTACCTCAGTCTTATCCCCATTATCCTGGGCAATCTCTCTCGTATTTCTGCATTCCGGGTAACCGCTACATGCTAGGAATTTTCCAAACCGTCCCCATTTGATGACCATATTTGCGCCGCACTTGTCACATATTTCATCTGTAGGGGTTTCCTCGGTCTTTACATTGCGCATTTCTTTCTTCGCAACTTCTAGGTCTTTTTCAAAAACCTTGTTGAACTCAGAAAGAAGTTCCACCCATTCCTTCTTGCCTTCTTCTACAGAATCGAGGTTTTCTTCCAAGTTTGCTGTAAAGGCAGTTTGCATCATATCGCCGAAACTTCCCTCAAGCAGTTCATTGACGAGCATACCGAGTTCGGTTGGTTTGAATCGCCTTTCCTCTTTCACGACATACTGCCTGTCCTGGATAGTAGATACGATAACTGCATAAGTCGAAGGCCTTCCGATTCCGTTCGCTTCAAGCTCTTTTACTAGTGATGCTTCGTTATATCTTGGCGGCGGTTGGGTAAAGTGCTGCGTTGAGTCAATCTTTTCTCTCTTCAGGGATTCATCTTCTTTGAGAGGGGGAAGAAGTTTATCAGAATCATCCTCATCCCCGGATTCATCCTCATCCCCGTTTTTCTTTACCTGTGGTTTAAGAATCTTCTGGTATCCGTCGAATTTCATTATCGAGCCGCTGGCTCTAAGAGTAAACCTATCCGCATCGATATCCACAGTGGTTGTATCGTATAATGCGGGAGTCATTTGCGATGCAACGAACTGCTCCCATATGAGCCTGTAAATCTTCATCTCATCGGCGTTAAGATATTGTTTCAGGCTGTCCGGTGTACGCATTACAGAAGTAGGCCTTATTGCCTCGTGGGCATCCTGGGCCTGTTTCCTTGATTTGTAAATGTTCGGTGTATCAGGGAGGTATTCAGCTGGATATTCACCTTTTATATAATCCCTGACTTCATTTATCGCATCATTCGCTACACGGACAGAATCCGTTCTCATATA
Organism: Acidobacteriota bacterium; assembly: GCA_016932915.1. GTDB lineage: Bacteria > Acidobacteriota > DATKUA01 > JAFGBY01 > JAFGBY01 > JAFGBY01. Next base: position 12,358 of record JAFGBY010000113.1, read on the forward strand.
TGTAATCAAACCGACAGGGCCTGATTCACCGACATCAATACCTTCATATAATTTCTGGGCGATAATCATCGTCCGACGAACAGTGAATCCAAGTTTATTTGCGGCTGCTTGTTGAAGTTTACTTGTTATAAATGGGGGGTATGGATTTTTTTTCTTGGATTTCTTTGTGATCGCTGAAACTTTATAAGAGGCTTTATCAAGAATCTTAACGATTTGTCCCGCTTGCTCTCCGTTGTTCACCTCAAGTTTTTTACCATTTTCTTTAATAAGTTTCGCAGTGAAATTCGGTGGATTCTCTGCAGAAAGAGTGACAATAATATTCCAGTACTCCTCCGGGACGAAAGCCTGTATCTCCTTCTCCCTCTCACAAATCATTTTTACCGCGATAGACTGTACTCTACCGGCAGAAAGCCCGCGTCTTACTTTTTCCCAAAGCAACGGGCTGATTTTGTAACCTACAAGCCTGTCGATAATTCTTCTCGCCTGCTGGGCGTTTACCTTGTTCATATCTATAACATGAGGATTGGCAAATGCATCTTCTACAGCAGATTTTGTTATCTGGTTCATAATGATACGGTTGACTTTTTTATCCAGCGGAGCTAAAAGCTGCTCCAGGTGCCAGCATATTGCTTCCCCCTCGCGATCGGGGTCAGCAGCCAGGTATATACTTTCAGCAGATTCAGCAGCTTTGAGAAGCTCGTCTACAATCTTCTCTTTTCCACGCAGTATTTCATAGGTGGGATTAAAGGAGTTATCCGTATCTACACCGATTTTACTTTTAGGTAAGTCTCTGATATGACCAACCGATGCTTTAACATTATAATGACCTTTTAAATACTTAGATATAGTTTTAGCTTTTGAAGGTGACTCGACTATAACCAGTGGTTTACTCAT
>JAFGBY010000114.1 GCA_016932915.1 Acidobacteriota bacterium
TACACTGGGGAGATCTTAAACAGAAGAAAAGATGGTTCTTTGTTTATCTGTCATATGAAAATTTCAGCACTGAAGAATGATCAAGATAATATCATTGGTTATATGGCTTCTCAGAGAGATATTTCTGACCTAAAGCTTACTGAGGATAAACTACGTGAGAGCGAGGCTAGATATAGAGCTGTTTCCGAAATGACTTCCGATTATGTTGCAGAAATCTTAGTGGATCCGGATGGAACAATGAAACTTAACTGGGTCACTGAGGGATTCAGAAAAAGCCTTGGTTATAATATCAACGATCTTATTGGAGGCGATTTAAAGCGGTTTAAATTTCACACTGATAATCAAGAAATATACGACGATAAAATAAAGAATTTTGTTGAAAGAAAAGAATCTGAATTTGAAATGAATATGATGGATGCAAATGGTGAAAAACGTACGCTTAAAATAATAGCAAATCCAAAAATCGACCCGGAAACAAATAAGGTTACCAGAATTATTATTGCCGCAATGGATATAACCGATAAGAAAAAGGTGGAAGATAAACTCCATTTCAGAAGCATGTTGCTGGATCAGATTAGGGATGTAATTGTTGCAACTGATTTGGAGGGAAACATCACGTATTCAAATAAAGCTGAAAGTGACATCATGGAGTGGAACAAAACAGACTTGGTAGGTCATTCAGTTATTGAATTTGGTGATGATCCTGATGAGGGAGCAACTCAACAGGAGATCATCGATCAGACCTTAAAAGATGAAACCTGGTCTGGAGAGGTAGTCAATTATTCTCGCTCAGGTAAAAAGATATATTTTAATACGCGAACCTGGCTGATTAAAAACGATGATGGTGAGAAAATAGGAATGGTCGGTGTCTCGACTGATATCACTGATAATAAAAGAACTGAGCAGGCTCTAAAGGAAAGTGAAGAGAGGTATCAGACATTCATTGAGAATTTCCAGGGAATAGCTTTCGGTGGTGAACCTCCGAATAAATATGATTTTTTCTCTGGTCTGGTGGAAGAAATAACCGGATATACACCTGAAGAAATTACAAGGGAGAATTTTAACAGGCATAATATTATCCATCCGGATGATTTTGATGTATTTAAAGAGGGGAATAGATTACTTTTTGATAATCCTAATTATAAATTGGAAAGAGAATATCGGATTATATCAAAAAACGGAAAAATTAAATGGTTATATGAAATTGCAAAAAATATTTCAGATATAAAAAGCCATCGGCAATATATTCAAGGTACCATCTACGATATAACAGAGAAAAAACAGCTTGAGGCTGAATTATTAAAGACAGAAAAACTCGAATCAATTGGAATACTTGCTGGAGGAATAGCCCACGATTTTAATAACATTCTAACAGGCATTATGGGAAATATTTCGCTCGCACAACTTTTTATTAAAGATGATGGAAAGATCCGGGATGTACTGCGGGATGCGGAAAGAGCAACAATCAGGGCGAGGGATCTTGCCAATCAACTGCTGACTTTCTCCAAAGGGGGCGCACCTATCAAAAAGGTTGTATCCTTGAAAGAGATTATCGAGGATTCAATAAGACTGTCATTAAGAGGTTCCAACGTCAAATGCCAGACGGAATATAATGCTCAGTCTTTATATGTTGATGTTGATCCAGGCCAGATAAGCCAGGTTTTCAATAATTTATTGATAAATGCCGACCAAGCCATGCCTGATGGAGGCACAATAACTATAAATGTAGATTGTACTGATATTACCAGAGAGGATAATCTGAAATTACAAAATGGAAAATATCTTCGCATTATTATTCTCGACGAGGGATACGGGATAGCTTCTGATCATTTAGAGAAAGTATTTGAACCGTATTTTACAACAAAGCAGAAAGGCAGCGGTTTGGGGCTTGCAACATCATATTCCATCATTCATAAGCATAACGGTACTATAGAAGTTCATTCGGAGCTCGGGAAGGGGAGCTCTTTTACTGTTTATCTACCCTTCGCGGATGCAGATGTCATCGAAGAAAGAAAAGAAGAATATCAGATTATAAAAGGGAAGGGGCTTGTTCTTGTTATCGATGATGAGGAATCAGTTTTAAGCGTTGCCAAGTTAATGCTGGAGAAAATGGGTTATAATGTAATCACAGAAACGACTTGTGAGAGCGGTATTGAAGCTTATAAAAAATCAATTCAATGCGACAGGCCGATAGATCTTATTATAATGGACCTGACTATCCCGGGAGGGATGAGCGGAAAAGAGGCAATAAAAAAATTTCAGCAGATCAATCCTGATGTTAAAGCTCTTGTCTCCAGTGGTTATTCGAATGATCCTGTATTGGCCAGGTACCGAGATTTCGGTTTTATTGGTTATATTTCCAAACCTTATACTATAGAAGATCTTATGATTGCTTTAAAAAAAGTAAATGAGAATAAGGACTAGATCTACATTATTTTTCAATAAATTATAAATTTTAACTTTTTTTAAATCATTTATTTTTTCCATTACAAAATGAAAACTAGTGCTTTTTATCAATTTAGTTCTTTCACGTGAAACAATTTATCTTAAATAAAAAAAGCCGGGATGAAAAATCCCGGCTTGTAAGAATGTATCGAGGTTATTCAGAGATAAATGGCTGGTGTACCGGCCAGTCTCTTGGTTCTTCTTTGATTTTTTTCATAAGGTATTTGATACCTTCCATCAGCTGCGCGTCATATCCTCTTTCCATCTGGGCATGTTCCAGTTCTACTTCAATGTCAGGTTTAACTCCCTTATTTTCAATTATCCATTCTCCCTTTTCGTTGTAGATACGATAATCAGGAACAGTCATGAAGCTTCCATCCATTATCTGGATGAACATCGATACGCCTACAAGGCCTCCCCATGTTCTTTTCCCAATGACTGGGCCCATTTTATGGAGCTGGAATTCACTCGGTAGCTCATCTCCGCCTGAGCCTGCATGTTCATCAGTTAAGAGAGCCAGGTGCGCTCTTGTTGCAAATCGTGGGGTATACTGGTCATGGGAATAACGTCTTGTCCAGTACCCGTTGATTTTACGATACAGCCTTCTCAGGAAGATGTCGGGGTCAAGACCGCCGGAGTTGAACCTTCCATCCAAAAGGATACCTTTCTTCTGGGTCTGCGCAAAGTATTTCGGAAATTCGTAAACTGAGCCAAGATATGTGTCTGGGAAATAAAGATATCCAATTTGGCCGTTAGATTCCTTTTCAACCGTCAACCTGTTCTGTTCAACCTGGTAGTTGTGACGGAGCATTCCTTCGGAAGCAAGAGGTTCGACCTCAACCTGCCAGGCACCCTTTAATTCGGGTTTTGAGTTAACTGTCAGGGTAATATGTTTTGATGCTAAATCCTGGAAGTAACTGTATATATTTTTATCAGTCGTTACATTCTTACCATTCACAGCTATCAGGTAATCGCCATCGTTAACTTTTTTATCAGGTCCGGCTAATGGAGGTATGCTGCCTGTTGCCCAGTCAGCTACTCTATATATTTTGCCGAAGGTGTATCTTTTTGATTTTTCATCAGCTTTCCAATCGACACCCAGCATACCGACTCTGATTCTATCTGCTTGGCGTTTATCCTGGCCTGCATATACATATGTATGGGATGTGTTTAGTTCACCAACAAGCTCGCCAAGGATATATTTAGCATCTTCACGACAGGTAGCATTCTCAATCAGTTTAAAGTACTTCTCGTACATTTTCTTCCAGTCGAGACCCTTCATATTTGGTTCATAGTAGTAATCCCTGTGTAATCTCCATGCTTCTTTGAAGAGCTGTTTCCACTCTTTGATCGGTTCCATCCAGACTTTTAAGCCGGACACATCTACCGGTTTTTCATCGCTACCGGCAGGGCTTATTGTATACAGGGCTTGGTTTTTCATATAAATTAATTTTGAGCCGTCATCAGAAACAGAGTATTTATCAATACTTGAACTTAGTTTACTTTCTTTTTTATCCTTGAGAGAGAACTTATACAGATCAACCGGTCCCCATCCACGGAATTCAAACTGGTTGTAATCTCCCTCATCGCTGTTTGTATAGAATATATTTCCACCGTTTACTGTCAGATATCTGTAGTTCCCGCTTGTAAGTGGGAACTGTTCCACTCTGTCTGCTATTCCATCAAAATCGATTTTAACTTTTACTTCTTTTTTCTCGTCCTTTTTTTCAGCTGGAGTATTTTCATCAATATCACGAAGTGGGAATATGCTACCTGAATCTTTATTCAGCGCCATTGCGTATATACCGGCTGCTTTCTTAAATACCATTTCCCATTCAAAATCTCCGAATACCGGGTTCCATCTTCTGTTCGAGATAAAGAGCAGATGTTTGCCATCAGGTGTAAATACAGGATTAAAATCATTATACAGATCACCGCTTACACACATCGATTTTCCGGTTTCGAGAGAATAAATATATATTTTTCTTACCAGGGAAGAATCGATCATCGAGTAAGCAATGTATCTGCTGTCAGGTGACCAGGTATGGTCATATAGATCTTTAACATCCTGCGACACATCGATATGTTCATATTTCGCTTTCTCAACGGTCGTAATTTTACCGGAGGCAATATCGACATAATACAGTGTAAGGGTTTGGTCTGTGAATGAGAGTTTCTTACTATCGGGTGAAAATGTCAGCGCGAAACGATAGCCCTTTGAAAAACTGGTAATTTTTTTAACAGGAGTTTTACCTTCAGTATCTTCAATATAAAGATTATACTCTCCGCCTCTATCGGAGAAAAATGCTATGGTTTTACTATCAGGTGACCATACCGCATCTTTTTCTCGGGTGCCAACATCCCCAGCGATATTATATGTTCTGCCTTCTTCAAGAGGGACTGTGAAGATTTCACCTCTTGCGACAATGAGAGCTCGTTTTGCAGTAGGTGAAAGCTTATATTCCATGATATTGTCTTTAAGTGATTTAAAATAAGGCCTGATAGATTCATGATCGGTTTTGACTTCGATAGGTACCTGATTATATTTACCGGTCGACAGGTCGAGCATCCAAATTGAACCGCCGTTTTCATATACTATTTTATCGGTACCATCACTCGGCCATCTCACGTCATATTCTGTATGTTTTGTAATCTGCTTCAACGCTTTTGCATCTGTGTCATAAGCCCATATATTAAGGGTATTTGTACGGTCAGATGAGAAGTATATCTTGTTTCCTATCCACATTGGGAAACGGTCAGTACCTTCATATTTGGTAACTTTTTCATCATATTTAGTTTTAAAGTCATATATGTATACATCCTGTGCGAGTCCGCCTTTATATCTTTTCCAGGTTCTGAATTCTCTGGTAAGTCTGTTATAAGCTAGTTTCTGGCCGTCGGGTGAAAATGTTCCCTGACTGGCTTCGTATAGTGGCAGCTCTTCAATTCCGGTTCCATCGGGAGCAACCATAAATAGTTTGAGATTGCGGTCCCAGCTTGTCCTATAAGAACTGAAAATTATCTTGTTTTTGATGGGATGCCATCCGATAACGATATCGTTCCCTGGGTGGTAGGTCAATCTGGTTATTTCTCCGCCATAACGATTCATGACGTATACATCCGGGTTGCCATCGTATTCACCTGTAAAAGCGATCAATTTGCCGTCCGGTGAAAACTTGGGATATCTCTCCATTCCATCGTTTGTTGTAAGGCGGGTTGCAATACCACCTGTAACAGGCACACTCCAGAGATCTTCTCCGCAGCTAAAAACTATTGTGTCATTGTAGATATCAGGATATCTCAGGATTGAATCCGCACTGATTGCACCGGTACATATAAAACTAATCACCAGTGCAATCAGGATGAGCCGATTGTTATTAATTTGCATTACGTTCCTCCCTTTGTTTATTGAGAAATTTTAATTTGTTCTCATCGATAAGACGTATGAAAAGTGATTCTGTTAGAGCGATTCTTATCTAAAATATTTTATCCCAGTTCACGATGGGAATACAGTTTTTGCTAAATAATAGGGATACGGATAAAAAAAGTGGCGGAAAGAATCCACCACTTTTAATACATTGTTTTTAATGCTGTTACTCTATCGGTTTATATATCCCGCAGCAGATAATCATGTCATTATATTTTTCGAAATAAGTTGTTTTCTGTTCTTCTTTATTTGATTCAGGATTGATGTAAGTATAATCAACCCATCCGGAACCATTTTCTAATGCGATTTTCTGAATTTCTTTTCGAAAGAGTTTTCCCTTGCTGTCCGGTTTATCAAGAAGGTTTTGCCCTATAAGCTCCGGCTTGTAAGGATGAGCAATTATTTTTCCTTCAAGGTCATAAGCGAAAACATAAATTGAGTTATGAATGAACTGCCCTTCCTTGTTGCATATCTCGGCGATAGCTTTTTCTTTTCCGTTCTGTTTTACGTAATCAATAGCTTTTTTAACCAGTTTGATTGCGATATCGGAATCCGAATCTTCTTGAGCGATTGATAATACCGGGAAAACAATAAAAGAAATCAAAATAATAAAAACCAGTTTTTTTAACATCGGTTTACTCCTTATGGTGAATGACTGCTATTATATCCTTAAACAGGTTTTTTTGCAGCAATTAACGTACTGGGATTATCTTATAAATCTTTATGCGAAATGAACTTGATGAGTTGATATCTGCTGTTAATACCCAGCTTTTGGAAGATGCTATAGATGTGATTTTTTACTGTATGTGTAGAAATAAATAGTATCTTGGTAATTTCCTCGTTTGTTTTTCCTTCAAGGATCAACCGTAATATCTCTTCTTCTCTTTTTGATATACTGTACTTCTGTAATACTCTCTTAATGGCAACATCAATACTTTCTTTTTCGTTGGATTCGAGAGTTATCTTTCTATAATATTTTTTGAGCCATATTAGAGGGATCAAATTTAAATATATCAGGAAAATACGTCCGTTTATCATTAACGTGATTTTATTTAACTCTATAATGAAATTAATAATTCCTACAACTGGAGGTATGAAATACCTGGAAATATACAAAGCAGCAAAGGCGACCTGGACTTGCCTTTTATTGGATATATAGCTTTTGATCCCCCTGGTAAGAACAACAATCAATATTATGAATTCATAAATAAACATTAAAAAAAGAAACAAAAAAAGAAGTATAAAAATATCAAAAACAGTAATGCTATATATTCCCGCGATGATTAAAACCAGACTGGTCAAAATGATGCTGAGGTATAATGATAGCGCAATCCTGTGATGCAAAGCCGGGACTGTTTTATTGCTGATTTCATAAGAAGCTTTAATAAGGAAATGATTAGATACTACTAATAAAAGTGACATAATTGAGATCGATGAAGCGAAAAGCAGTGGATTTGAATCGATACTTATTTTTGGTGTTATATTTACGTCAAGGTATTTTGCAAAAAAGAGAAGCAGAATCAGTCCGTTTGTAGCTAATGTATGATTGTAAATTGAATTTAAATACTTTCTTGGATGCTTTGTCTTTTCCTGATACAGATTAAAGATTACAAATGCCCCTAAAATCAGGGCAACGAAACTTCCGATTATTTTGATGTGATCCATAATTATAACTTAGCCAATTTCTCCAGTTAATCAAATATAAAAACCAGCGTTTCAATAGATACATTATCTCTGAATAATTAGGGAGGCAAATAGGAAACCAGTCCTATTTATCAAAACAGGACTGGTTTCCTATTGTTAAAATTGGCTCCGTGATTAATTTTGAGGTGAAATTTAAAAAAGGAGCAATTAATGGAACTAGAAATCAAGAACCTCTCAAAAACTTACAATAATGGGACCAAAGCACTGGATGCAATCTCACTTAATATTACTTCCGGGATGTTTGGTTTGTTGGGCCCAAATGGTGCCGGTAAATCGACATTGATGAGGACTCTCGCAACTCTTCAAAAAGTGGATAGCGGATCAGTTAAAGTTGATAAGATTGATATTTTTAAAAATGAATTTGAGATAAGAAAAATGCTGGGTTATCTACCACAGGATTTTGGTGTTTTTCCGGAGATGTCTGCAGAGGAGATGCTGGATTATATCGCTTCTTTGAAAGGCATTTCGAATCGTCGGATGCGAAAAGAATCAGTTAAATATCTCCTTGACCGAACAAATCTTTTTAATGTGAGGAAAAATAAACTTGGTACTTTCTCGGGAGGTATGAAACAAAGGTTCGGAATCGCCCAGGCGTTGTTAGGTGACCCTAAAATCATAATTGTCGATGAACCCACGGCGGGATTGGATCCGGAAGAAAGGAACAGGTTTCATAATCTACTCAGTGAAATTAGCGGAGATAAGATTGTGATTCTCTCGACACATATAGTGGATGATGTTCGAGTGCTCTGTAGTAAGATGGCAATTCTTCATCGGGGGAAAGTTTGTTTTTCCGGTAGCCCACAGGAAAGCATCAGCGATTTACAAGGGAAGATATGGGAGAAAGAAATAAACAGGAATGAAATTGAGGAATACAATAATAATTACAAAATCATTATCTCCAGGATGCTTGCAGGCAAAATAGTAATTCATGTCTTATCTGCTAAAAATCCCGGGAATGGATTTAAATCTGTGACACCGGATCTGGAGGATGTTTATTTTACCATTATCAAAAATGGCAAAGATAATACAGAAGGGGGTAGTGCTGATGTTTAGAGCTGTATTTACACAAAATCTTAAATGGAGATTTCGTAAAACGACGACTTATCTCTATTTTTTAATTTTTACTTCGATTGGGTTCTTTGTAATGCTGTTTGCCGGTGGAGCTTTTCCTGGAGTCCAGTTTCATTTTGCTGATGCCGGTACCGGTAAAGTTATGGCGGATGCTCCGTATGTACTTTATTATTTAATTAATATTGTAGGAGCATATGGAGTCTTATTAACAGCAGCTATATTCGGCGCAGTAGGTTTCAGGGATTTTAAAGAAAATTATTACTCATATGGTTTTACTTATCCGGTTAGAAAAATTCCCTATATACTTGGTAAATTTTCCGCGTCTTTCATTACGGTGTTATTTATATTCAGTGGGACAGGTTTCGGGGCGTTTCTGGGTAGTCATAACCATTTTGTAGATCCTGCGAAAATAGGTAATCCGGGTCTTTTTTCATTCATCCAGCCATATTTGATAGGTGTTGTCCCGAATATTCTATTTGCCGGAGTTTTATTTTTTTCTTTAGCTTTGTTATCAAGGAAAATTTTTCCAGTCTATGTAGGCAGTACTTTTCTGGTCATGGGTTATATGCTTGCATTCCAATTAGTCAAGAATCTTGATAGCAAAACCATAGCAGCGGTTATTGATCCGTTTGGTATTATCGCTGCTTTAGAACATTTTAAATATTGGAGTATTGCGGAGAAAAATTCAAACTTAATTCCTTTTAGTTCGAGTTTATTTTCAAATAGGATAATCTGGATTGTAGCAGCGATTGTAATTCTTTCGTGGGCTATATACCGGTTTAAATTCAAATTTGAGCATTCGACAGTTTCAGGTAAATTGAATCGAGATGATCATAAGCTATTACAAGATGAAGCTAGTGAAAGTCCGGGATTATTGCCAATAAAAGCTGTTCCTAATTATGGTATAATTGCTGATATAAAACGTATAATTCGCATTGCTCTGATTGAGCTCAAAATGCTTACCCGGAATATATATTTTCTCTCTATTCTTCTGTTCGCATTCTTGTTTATGATGATATCCGGTTTAAAGAGTATCGGTATGATCCAGGGGACAAGAACATACCCGGTAACATACCAGGTATTGGATATATCAGCAGGTAAATTTTTCCTATTCCTGATGATAATAGTTATCTTTTTTGCCGGGGAATTGATATGGAGAGAACGCGACAAAAAAACTCAACAGATATTCGATGCATGCCCATCGAAAAATTATGTGCTGTATATGGGAAAAACTATTGTGCTTTTCCTTGTTCAATTCTTGTTGATGTTTTTTATAATGGTGGGCAGCATTATAGTTCAGATATCTCTAGGGTATTACCATTTTGAAATAGGCTTGTATATCAGGGAACTGTTTATTTTCAGGTTATCGTTTTTCTTGTTCATTTCAGTCCTCACAATATTTTTCCAGGTTATTGCCAATAAAAAATACCTTGGACACTCTTTAATCGTTCTCTATCTTATTTTTGAAGACCTTCTGCCGATGCTTGGAATTAGAAATGATCTGTTCCGTTTCGGACATATTCCAGAGTATATATATTCCGATATGAACGGCTATGGTCCGTATTTACATCCACTACTTGTATTTATGGTTTATTGGTCATTTTTCTCGATGTTTCTCGGGGTGCTGACTATCCTTTTCTGGGTAAGAGGAAATGAAACAGGATTTAAATTCAGACTGAGACATACAATATCGAGATTTAATGGCGGCATTAAAAAATTAGGATATGCTTCCCTGATACTCTGGTTCTTTGTAGGAGTATATATTTTTTATAACACAAATATACTTAACGCTTTTCAGACAGAAGACGATATAAATTACAGATCTGTATTATATGAGAAACGATATAAGGGATTTGAAAATCTTCCTTCCCCGCGCATTACCGGTATGAAACTGGATGTCAGTATCTTCCCGGAAAGTAGAGTTGTAGAAATCTCCGGGGATATGATTTTAAAAAACAAATCAGACCAACCTATTTCAAAGTTTTTAGTTTTCCTTAATCCTGATGTTTATCTGCATACACTCAATCTTTCTGTTCCAAATTCTATATTAAAAAAAGACAAGGAGACTGGAGTAGTAATACTGACTCTCAATGAGCCTTTAGATGATAATGTGGAAATAGCACTGACATTTAAAGCGCGAATGAAAGAAAAAGGATTCAAGAGCGCAAATCTGAATACAAATCTTGTACATAATGGTACTTTTTTAAGAGAAACTCATTTAATTCCAATGATCGGGTATTCCAGGAATCTTGAATTAGAGAAAGCATCCGAACGGAAAAGTTATGGGCTTGTCAAACGGCCACTGGCACTACCGATAGATGATCCAGTGGGATTACACAGAAATTATGTTTCGACTGATGCTGATTGGATCGATTACGAAGCCACCCTCAGCACTTCCAAGGGTCAGATTGCTTTAACACCAGGGGATTTGATAAAGACCTGGGAAGATAAAGATCGAAGGTATTTCCATTATAAATCACCTCACCAGGTATTAAATTTCATCTGCTTTATATCAGCGCAGTATGAAATCAAGAAGGACAGATGGAATGATGTCGATATTGAGGTCTATTATCATCCAACACATAGTTATAATATCGGGAGATTTATAGAATCTACAAAACTATCGTTGGATTATTTTTCCAAAAACTTTGGGCCCTATCCTTTGAAACATTTACGAATTGTGGAATTTCCAAGGTATGCAACATTTGCTACTTCCTTTCCCGGGCTTATTCCATATTCGGAAGGTGCCGGTTTCATCTCAAGGCCCAGGGAGGGTGATGTAGATTATGTGTTTGATTCTACATCCCACGAAATTGCTCATCAATGGTGGGGTCATCAGGTCATCGGGGCAGATGTTATGGGGTACCCTGTTACCAGTGAAGTCCTGGCGCAGTATTCTTCTATGATGGTTACATCAAAGAAATATTCCAGTGATCTGCTTAATGAATATGCAAAGTATGAACTCGACAGGTATCTGCGAGGTAGAGCTAATGAAAAAAACATGGAAGAGCCGCTTTACCTGTCTCACGAACAGGGCTACATATATTATGGTAAGGGTTATATTGTCATGAGGAACCTTCTTGGACTGATGGGTGAGGAGAATCTCAATAAAGCTTTATCCATCTTTAACAACCGTTTTAAATATTCGTCGAATCCATATCCTACGTCTGAGGATTTCGTGAATATAATAAAACAGTTCGCTTCTCCGGAAATTTATTCTGCCATAGATGAAATGTTCAAGGAAATAGTCCTCTGGGATGTTTCTTTAAAAAATGGATTTTATGAAAAAAACAAGGATGGGATGTATACACTGCATGTAAATCTGGATGTAAAAAAGACAATTGCCGATGGATCAGGAAATGAAAAGGAAGCAGTTGTGGATGATTTTCTATTTATTGGGGTTTACGGAGGTGATGACAACTTAATTTCGGCTGAAAAGGTGAGAGTAAAATCAACTGAAAATGGGATTACACTCCTTGTAAATGAGACACCCGCTAAAATAACAGTGGATCCATTTTATTATCTGGTTGAGCGTGACAGAAATAACAATTCAATTAAACTAGATAGAAAAGAATAAAAAATCCAGTATCTGCTTTTATCTTTTTATACTATATATTAATCAGGCCTGGATTAAGGGGAGTCAATATCTGGCTCCCTTGATTTTTTATATAACAAATCTTGAAGAAATAGCGTATTATATACTGGTTATAAAACACCATTATTTTCTGACTGTCGAGATGGTTACTCCTGGATTTTTAATAATCGGTTGAGAAGTAAAGAAGTTTTGGTAAACTAATTCTATATCGTGGGGAGTATAATATGACTCAAGAGAAGAACAAATTGAACCGCCGTGAATTTATCAATGTTTCAGGCGCTGCCGGTGTAGGGCTGGCATCAATGTTTTCAATGCCTCTCATTGCAGATGAGAAAAAAGAAGAGCAGAGGATTAAAACAAATTTTGATGAAGTAAAAGATATCAAAAGGACAAAACATTCTCTACCAGGGCCTTTCCCTGGGAAAGTTACTGAAATTGTAAATGACAAGGTATGGAAAAACGAGAATGATGTTGATATCGATGTAATCAGGCAGATGGTAAATGCTGGTATGGAAGAGCTTACAGGGAAAAAAGGTCCTGATGCCTGGAAATTATTTGTTGAGCCGGATGATATCATCGGAATTAAACCCAATCCAGTAGGGCCGAAGATCATCAGCACGACACTAGAGCTGGTGAAAGTCGTGATTGAAGAGCTTGAGAAAGCCGGAATGAAAAAGCAGAACATCATCATATGGGACAGAGTCGATGTAATGCTTTCTGATGCAGGTTTCACGAAAGAGAATTTCCCAGGTGTGGGTATCGAATCGATGCAGACGATCGATATGTCGGGGGGAACTGCCTGGAAAGATAAGAATGGAAAACATGTTAGCGAAGGGAATTTCGATAAGGATGTTTATTACTGGGCTGATGTCGAAGGGCCGAATGACGATGCTTATCTTAACCAGAATGTCTTCAACACAAAGTATTCATATTTTGGAAAACTGATAACAAAGAAACTCACCAAGATAATCAATCTTCCAGTTTTGAAGAATACCGGCAACGGCGTTTCGATGGCTACTAAAAACCTCGGATATGCAGCAATTATTAACACGAATAGATTGCACAGGCCTCTTTTCTTTGATGTGTGCACAGAAGTCCTCGGTTTTCCCTGTGTAAGGGATAAACTTGTACTGAATATCCTGGACGGCTTAAGAGGACAATATGAAGGTGGCCCGATGCCGAACGCAAAATATGTATATAAAGCAAATAAACTATTATTTGCGACCGATCCATTCGCGCAGGATTACATCGGTTATCAGGAGATGTTAAAAATGCGAAAAGCTGACACATCTATCAAAGTAAACGAAAGCCCTCGTTACACAGACTATTTAAGATACGCAGAGAAGTTAGGGCTTGGTATAGGTGATCCGAAGAAAATTACGCACAAGGTTATAAAACTGGCATGAGAAAAATATCATTTTTTCTTTTTATGATATTTACGGCTTGCTTCCTCTTTGGAGGAAGCGAGCCGGTTTTAGATAAAAAACTGGATATAAATTCAGACGATTGGACTCTGAATTCAACATCAAGATATGACGGCGGCTCTTTATATGGTTACATGGATGGAGGCGCGGAAGTTTATATCGAATATGGCTTCATCGATGTAAAGATCTATGTTTATAATAATAAAGACTCCGAAGTAAAAGCTGATATTTATCGAATGACTGATTCCCAGGCATCGGAGGGTATTTTCCTTACGAAATATGGATATGCGATTAATGACAAAATTAAGGCCCGCCTGGCATTTATTGATCCTCAACAAATAGCATTTATTCAGGGACAGTACTTTATAATTATCAATGCAAGCAGAAATAATACGGGATCCCAGGAGCTGATGCTCAAGCTCTCTTCAATTATTCTTACTGAATTACCAACCGGGGAATCGATAGATTTTTCATTGCTACCGACCCAGGATATGGTAAGTGGTTCCGCAAGATTATTAAGAGGAATAATCGCACTTCAATCTATTTACCCGCTTGGCGAAGGGGAAATGCTCTGGCCAGGTGGAATCAAACCTTTTGTCATAGCAGCAGATTATAATACAGCTGATAAAAAACAATATAATCTGATATTAGCTGGTTATAATTCCGATTCTGATTCTGCACTTGCGTTCAAGTCTATCAAAAAAGATTATGATTCCTATCTTGAGTTGATAAAGGATAAAGATGATATTCTTATTTTAAAGGACTGGAACGGAGAATATATCGTTATTCAGCAGAGGGGTAAGCTAATTGCGATATATACACGGCTTCCGGAGGCTCAAAAAGAGGAAATCATATCCTCTATTGAATCTAAAAAATAACACCTAAACCTTTAATAAAATTCTAATAAATTTTCGAACCTTTTAGCTTGACATACGTATATTTTTTTATATTTTGTAAAGTATAAAGTGTCACTTTACACTTTATGATAATATATTTGAGGAGATATGGAAAAAAAGCAGTATAAAATAAGCGAGTTAGTGAAAATAACTGGCGTTCCCAAATCGACAATTCTTTATTATGTCAATAAAGGGCTATTGCCTGAACCTGTTAAGACAAGCCCCAATATGGCCTGGTACAGCGAGGATTGCGTAGAAAAAATAAAGTTTATTAAAGATATGCAAGCGCGGAGATTTGTTCCCCTGGCTCATATAAAACGTGTACTTCATAAATATGATGAATGCGGCGCATCACTTCAATCCCTATTAAATCTCAATCGTACCGTGTTTAATTATAAATCGCCTGATGACAAGGAATTTACAAAAAAACAATTCATAGCATTGCCGGGGATTTCAGAAGAATTCCTTAATGAACTTGAAGAATTGAATTTTATAATTCCGATGGAAGAGGGTGATGAAAAAACATACGGCCAGGAAGACTATCAACAATACATGCATCTTAAAAATCTTGCTGAATGTAACATACATCTTCCTGATCTTGCATATTATCCGGAATTAATCGGGCAAATGGTTAAAAAAGATATGGAGATACATCATAAAGCTACGGATCATCTTAAAAAAGAAGATGGTGATATGAGCGAATTTGTACAGATGACTGAAAAGATGTCAGAAGCAGCTCGGGCTTCAAGGCAGTATCTTTTTGATAGATTATTTTCACGCGAAGTTGTTCTTCATGCAGAAGAACATTTAACAAAGATAATAATTAATGAAAGAAAAGACGAGGAGAAATAGTATGAATAAAATTAAAGGAATTTTAATTACCTTATTAATTTTATCTGTATCCAGTTTGAATTTATTTTGCGAGGGTACATTAGACAATGGAATCAAACAGAGTGAATTGCTGGAACTAAATCCTGTTATCCAGGGTTATATTGATCTTGCGCTACAGAATAACCTGGGTATCTCTATCCAGAAACAGAAGGTAGAGAGAACAAACGCAGAGCGCAAAGAAGCGTTTGCTTCGTTTCTGCCGAATATTTCATTCCAAAGCCGTTACACTGCTGCCGGAGGTGGAAGAATGATTACTATTGATATGAATGAGTATATCGGTGGTATGATTCCCGGGCTTGATATCCCGGTAGTCGAATTTCCGTTTCTAAGGGCTCATGAACAAGAGACAAAATTCAATGTCACTCAGACTCTTTTTGCCGGTGGCGCTGTACTCAACGGTTACAAGGCCCGTTCATCCATGCAGGAAACAGCAGAGTGGGAATTGAAAACGCTGGAATGGCAGAAGAGGTACGAGGTAATCGAATCTTATCTGAATTATTTAAAGACAATCGAACTCGTTGCAATCAAAGAAAACGTGTTGAAACTTTCCAAAGAGGGCCTGGATCTTTCAAAATCATTATTCAAACAGGATAAACTCTTGAAAAATGATGTAATGAGAGCAGAAGTAAATGTTTCTAAGGCGGAAAGTGATCTTGCCGAAGCAATCGAGCAAAAAATGCTTGCTGCCCGTTACTTTAACAATCTTCTTAACCGCAATCCATATGAACTGATCGAGGCTGTTTCGATATCGCTTGAATATGCTCAGAAAATAGATAACTTCGGAACCACGGAGGGGACAGATACTGAGAACAAGATAACCGACTTTGAAAGCAGGGCGTTTGAAAGACGTTTTGAATTGAAGGGTCTGGATTCCGGACTTGATGCTGCAGGTGACCTCAAAGCTATCGCCTTCAGTGAATACCTGCCGAAACTTATTCTTTCTGTAGATTATGGCTGGCAGGGTGAAGAATACAGTTTTACCAAGGATGATGATTATTACATGGCGTCTCTTGTACTGCGTTTGAACATATTCGACGGTGGAGCAAGAGAAGCGAAAATGGAACAGGCTGCGACCAGGGTAAAAGAGCTTGAACTCCAGAAGTTGGATGCCCAAAGAAAGATCGGTCTGCAGGTTGAACAGGCTTATCGGAATCTCTACACCACAAGAAAACAGGTAAGAACAGCTTTTGACCAGATGGCAAGCGCTGAGGAAAATTACAGGATTGTGAAAAAGAGATTCAGCCTTGGCATGGCTTTGCCGCTTGATATGAATGATGCGCTTGTTCAGTATGATATAGCGAGTTCGCAGAAAGTAATTGCTTTATATAACTATCTTCAGTCGCTCTACTACATGGAGAATGCACTGGGAAATTCCGGGAGTATTAATAATGATTAAAAATCTTATAAGTAAAAACCACATATTATTTCTTTTTACCAGTTTTCTGGTTGTTTTGACTGCTGTTATTATTGCATGCAAATCCAATTCAGAACAGAAAGTTGAGCAACCACCAAAAAGAGTTGAAACAATAGTATTGAAATCGACACCTGTCACTCAAAAACTGACCGTCTCGGGTAAAATCGAAGCTCTCGATTCAACGATGTTGGCTTTTAAAATAGGTGGCAGAATTGATATGATTAAAAATGATGTTGGTGATCATGCCAGTAAAAACCAGGTCATGGCCTCACTGGATCAGGATGAGATCAAAGCCCAGGTTACCCAGGCTCAATTAAATTATGATAAATTTAAAAGAGATTTTGAAAGAGTCGATCAATTATTCAAAGAAAATGCAGCAACTAAATCGCAGCTGCAGGATATAACCACCGGGCTTGAAAATGCGGAACAGCAACTCAAGATTGCCAATTATAATCTTCTGCATTCAAAAATACAGGCACCTTTTGATGGTTATATTGCTATGAAGCGTCACGAAGAGGGAGAAATGATTTCTCCGGGCGATCCCGTATTCATTTTTGTAAGTGATGCAGCGGAGCTGAAAGTTATAAGTGGTATTGCCGGGACTTATGTCTCTAAGATCAGGAATGGCGCAAAGTGTACAGTTACTACACCAAACTTGGGCAATAGCAGGTTTAATGGTGAAGTTTTCAGGATCGGTGTCGCCGCGGATATGGCTACCGGCACATTCCCGGTTGAAATTAAAGTTTTTGATGATAAGAATCTTCTTAAACCGGGTATGGTTGTTACTGCCAGGATCGAGATTAGTACATCCGGCGAATATATACTTGTTCCCCCGCAAGCATTGATCGAAGCGGATGAAGACCGGGGATATGTATTTATATTTGATCCTTCATCGAAGAATGTTAAAAAACAACCGGTTAAAATCGGGGAGATATATGAAGATAACATCATAATCGATTCAGGTCTCAATATCGGGGATGAAATCGTAATTGAAGGCGCGGAATATCTTGTCAGCGGTGACCAGGTAGAGAAAGTACAGGCGCAAGCCGGGGGAGAAAAATAATGAAACTGCCTGAGATATCAATTAAGAACTATCAGTTCACAATAATGTTATACCTCCTGCTTGTTACCTTTGGTATATTTTCATATCTCTCTATGCCCCGTTCGGAAGACCCTTATGTAGAATTCCCAATGGCTGGAGTCTGGGTCATAGCGCCGGGAATTAGTACAATTGATATGGAAAGCGCTATCGCGGATCCGCTTGAGGAAAGGCTGAACGGAATCGAGGGTATTGATCTTATCCATTCCAGTATTGAGGATGGATTACTCATGGTTCAGATGGAATTTGAAAGCGGAACAGATATGGAACAGACCAAGACCAGGATAGAGAGTGAGCTTACCGAGGCAGAAAAAGTATTTCCATCCGGTGTAGTGGATACCGAAGTCTGGACAGCGGACATTTTGTTTGTAAAAGTCCTTCAGGTTGCGGTTTCAGGGAAAAACTATGAGCTCAGGGATCTCTGGCATTATGCAGATATGATCAAAACAGAGATCCAGAATGTTGACGGCGCGAAGGATGTTGAAGTTCTGGGTTACCCTGGTGAAGAAGTACAGATACAGGTCAATCCGGAACGCTTGTCGCAGTATAACATACCTCTTATACGCATATATGGTATTTTACAGGCTAACAATACTAATATCCCGGCTGGCGAAGTATATATTGGTAATCGTAAATTTAACCTTCGAACCAGCGGTAAATATGAATCTTTAAAGCAGATTGGCGAAACCGTTATCGGTGCTTATGAAGGTAAACCGGTTTATCTTAAAGATGTAGCGACAGTTGATTATGTGTACGGAGATCCGAGATATAAAATCAGGTATAACGGAGATAATGCGCTGGTCGTTGTTGCCGAACAGCAAAAAGCGAAAAACCTTCTGAAAATAGACGAGGACTTTAAAAAAGCATTGGATTCGCTTAAACAAAGACTTCCTCGTGATCTGAAAGTTGATGTCTTTTTTGCGCAAGCGGATTCAGTAAAAAGAAGGACAAGCTCATTTTTTATGAATCTGCTGCAGGGAATTATCCTGGTTGGCGTTGTAGTTTTTCTGATTGTAGGGAAACGTCCTTCGATTGTTATTATCCTTGCGATACCTGTATCACTGATAACCGCTATAGGTATAATCAATATATCGGGATTCTGGATTCAGCAGATGACAATTTCTGCCCTTATCATCTCACTTGGTTTATTGGTAGATAATGCGATAGTCATAACAGAGAATATTCAAAGGTATATCGATAATGGATACAGCCGATTGGAAGCTGCAATCAAAGGCTCCAATGAAGTCGGTTGGCCGATTGTCTCAGCTACAGCAACAACCGTGCTGGCATTTGTGCCTATGATACTGATGAAGGATCATGCTGGTGACTATATCAGGTCAATGCCTATTGGTGTGGCAATAACACTTGCATCATCACTATTGATAGCTTTGACATTATCACCCTTGCTTTCACGTTATAGCCTTAAGCCGACAAATAATCATAAAAAAGATTTTGCTAAAAATTACTTCATGAGATTTATAGAGAACAGGTACAAACCACTAATCAGTAAAGCGCTTCAAAAAAGGAAAATGGTTATACTTATTGCTGTTGTTGTATTTGTTATCACTGTGAGCCTGTTCCCGCTGGTTGGGGTGAGTTTTTTCCCACCATCCGATAAACCTTTGATGCTTGTGAATGTGAAACTACCTCAAAGCGCATCCTTGGAGAAAACCGAATCTGTAGTTAACGAAGTTGAAAAACTTCTACAAGATGAACCGTGGGTTATGAATGTTGTAAGTAATGTCGGTAGAGGCAATGCCCCGGTTTTCTATAATATGGGCGGAGCGAAACAGATTAAAAATTTCGGTCAGATTTTACTAATTCTTGATCCTAAGATAAATATTGATCAAATAACGGAATTCAGTAAAGAACTCAGAACAAAGCTGGATGTTTTTCCTGAAGCAAAAGTTGAGGTAAAACAGTTTATTGAGGGTTCACCAACTGATGCTCCTCTGGAAATTATTGTAATTGGCGAGGATGTGGATGTATTGAGAAAAATATCCCTTGATGTTGCAAAAATTGTTGAAGAAACTCCAGGGTGTATAAATGTAGATAACCCATTTGAACTGGCTTCAACGGATTTGAAACTCTCGATTAACAGGGAAGAAGCTATGATGTTGGGAGTCCAGATAGTTGATATCGATAGAGTAGTCAGGATGGCGGTCAGCGGGCTTGTTGTCGGAAATTACCAGGACGATAAAGGCGATGTATATGATATGGTCCTCCGTCTTCCTGACAGACATCAGAACTGGATCGAAAATATAAATAAGATTTATGTTCCATCCGCCAGTGGTTATGAAATCCCGCTTACCCAGGTAGCAAAAATTGAATTTGTGCCAGGGTACAGCATTATTCATCATCGTGACCTTCAAAGAGCTATTAAAATCAATGCGGATGCATTTGGGAGAGATGTAAAGAAAATAAATGATGAGATTGCACAAAAACTGGATGCTTACGAATTTCCGGTTGGTTATAAGTATACTCTCGCCGGTGAAGAAGAGGCGCGTGGGGAATCGTTTTCAAGTATGATGACGGCTTCCATTATTGCGATCATAGGTATATTCGGTGTACTGGTTCTCCAATTCCGATCTTTCATGCAACCGGTTATTATCTTTGTTTCGCTTCCATTGGCTATTATCGGTTCGATTTATGCTCTGCTTATAACCGGTTACACATTCAGTTTTACAGCTTTTGTAGGATTTGCGAGTTTGATCGGAATTGTGGTTAATAATGCGATCATACTCGTAGACTACACAAATAAACTACTTGCAGATGGAATGGAACTCGGAGAAGCGGTAATACAGGCAGGTTCTATAAGATTCAGACCGATTATATCGACAACATTGACTACTATCGGCGGTCTACTACCGCTCACCTTGACCGGCGGAGAGCTCTGGGCTCCTTTGGGATGGGTGATAATCGGTGGATTGCTGGTATCAACGGTACTGACGCTGTTGGTTATACCAGTTATTTATTACATCCTGACAAACCATCTGAAAAAAGCAAAAGCACAATAAGAAATAATTCTTTATCTTAATCCGGCTGCATTAATAGATATGCAGCCGGTTTTTTGTTAAAATCAGGTCTTAATCAGAGGCCAATATGGAATTTATCTTAACTAATCATTCTGACTATGAATCTCCAATTATTGTAAAAGGTTCATCTGTAAAACTTTCTGACGATAGTAATTTACCCTCCGAATTTTTATCAAAAAAAGGAAACATTACTATTCAAGCCCACGGGAAGAACAAAAAGACCGAAGTGCTAATAGGTCTTGGTGATAAAAATACATCCAGTAAGGTAGATCTAACTGGGTATATGGCTAAAGCAGCGAAGATGCTCCAGGAAAGGGAGATAAAATCTGTAGCAGTTGATATTGATAGTTTTATATCAAAAAGCATAAAAGTCGTGCAAGTAATCGAAGCGGTTGTGTATGGTTTCATACTCGGCTCTGCGAAGCCGGGAAGATGCAAGAGTGAAGAAAAAACAAATGATGTTTCCGAGAAAGTCGAATTACTTATAAAAAAAGAGATTGAGGAATTAAAACGAATAACGGCTGACCTGGAGATTATTGCAGAATATATCAACCGTGTTCGTCATCTTGCCAATCTTCCCGCCAATATAGCAGATGCTCAGTATATAAAGAATGAAATACAGAACATCATCGAAGAGAGAAAAATTGAAGGGATTGAACTGGAGATTCATGATGTCGCAGATTTAAAGCGACAGAAATTAAATCTAATTCTTGCCGTTTCGGCCGGTACAGAATCTGAGCCATTAATGTTGGAGCTGAAATATCGCCCAAGACTTGTAAATATATCATCCGACAGTCTTTTCATGATCGGGAAGGGGATAATTTTTGATTCTGGTGGTTTAGACCTGAAAAATGCTCAACAGCTCAGGGATTCAAGGGATGATATGACCGGTGGAGTAACAGCCCTTATGGCAGTGCTCGCCGCGGCGGAACTCAAACTGCCACTGGGTATCACAGCTATAGTGCCGTTGGTTGAGAATCTACCCTGTGGCAATCCTATGAAACCGGGAGATGTATATACCTCTTTTAAAGGAATCACGGTTGAGGTTGCTAATACAGATGCTGAAGGAAGGCTGATCCTGGCTGATGCTATGGCATATGCTGAGGCAATCGGAGCGGAGCATATTATTTCTATAGCGACCCTGACGGGCAGCGCAAAGTATACCCTGGGTGAGGAAATAGCACCGTATTTAAGTGAATCTGATAAGTTGGTATCATTGCTTGAAAAAGCTTCCGAGAATACTGATGAACCTCTCTGGAGAATGCCTCTTTGGGATGGGTACAAAGATAATATTAAGAGTGATATCGCCGATATATCAAATCTTGGTAAGTTTGGCGCAGGAGTGATCACAGCTGCATTATTTTTAAACAGGTTTATCGATAAAGCTGACTATGCGCATATTGATATTGCTGCTGTTGCAACCCCTGAAAAAAGAAATCCGGTGACGGGTAAAGGCCCGACCGGTTTTGGATTAAAATTGCTTGTTGAGATTGCCAGGTTAATGTCAAAATCCTGAAATAGGAGAAAACGCTTTTTAGATGACTAAAAATATCAAGGTGATCAAAAGGAGATTGATTTAAAATGAATTTCAAAGTTTATTTTATTGGAATAGTAATACTTGTCCTGATAGTTGCAGTTATTTTTTTATATCCGGTTATTTTCCCGGATGGTAATTCAACAATGTATAATTTCATCGATCATTTTGATTCAGCTCTAAAGGTAAATTTTAATCAACCCGAAGCTGTAAATAGTTATCTTCCTCAGATTGTACCAGGAAAGGGTAAACTGATTCTGGATTCTCTGGTTTCGTCTCTGGAACGGCCTGAAAATGTTATTTTACAAACTTCCGGTAAAGAAGCGAAACGTGATGGATCTTACGGGGATGGGGTGCTAAATCTTGATTTTTATCAGCGTGAAAGAGTGAAAAACCGGTTTGAATTCAGGTTTCGTTTTATTGATGATAAGAACTATTGCCGGATGATTTTTGAAACAGGATTTTATGCGAGGCTGTTGATTGAACAATATAAAGACGGGAAGCAAGTTCTTCAAAGAGAATCATCGCTGAAAATTAAACATAATAACCAGAACAGGTTATTCATTTATTATATCGGTGATTTTCTTTCTGTTGTATTGAATGAAAAAACTTTATACCAGGAACATAATAATAAACATATTGTTCAGGCTGGTAGTGTTTTAGTATCCGCAGAAACCTCAAGTGAAAATGATAGGTTTGCCATATCCTTTGTTCCGTTTCCTGAAAGTTCAAGAATCGAGCTTGAAAAATTTGTTGAGGACAGTGATGTCATTATGTTTAATTTTAAACAATATAATGCAGATGCTGTTTCGTGGAATGGCCTTTTCCCTGAATATAAAAATTCGGACTATCCGGATAATGAATATATTAGAAGGGTTCAACTGAGAGATTTGACCCTGCAGTCGATATATTTTCTTCCCGGCAGTAGCCTTACGTATAAAGTTGAACTCCCAAAGAATGCAACTTTACAGTTTTTCCTTGCTGCTGCGGTCCAGGATACTAAAGAACTTGATGGGCATATTTTTTCTGTTTCCATTAAAGATCCATCAGATGATGATCAGAGTATGTCACGGTCTTACAAGATTGCGGATTTTAAAGACTGCAATAACAGTTTTATTCCGTTTAACCTGGATATAACAGAATTCAGTGGGAAGATATGCGATATAACTTTTAAATATGATGCTACTAACTTTAAAAAGTCTATACTCGCTTTGGGTTCTCCATCTATATATCAAGCAAGGGCAAAGAAAGAAAAGAATGTAATATTGATCTCTCTTGATACTCTGGCCTCAGGGCATTTGTCTTCATATTCTTATGAACGGCAGACTACACCGGTAATCGATCAATTTGGTATGGAGAATACTGCATTTAAAACAGTTGTCGCTCAAGCGCCTTTTACTATGCCTTCTCATATGAGTATGCTGACTTCTCTTTACCCTAATGAAACAGGTTATATTCAATATGTTTCTCCGGCAGATCAATTGGCTGTGAGCCGTATTGGATTGAATATAAAAACACTTGCCCAATATCTACATGAAAACAATTTCAAAACGGCTGGTATTACAGGTGGCGGGATGCTCCTTTCTACCTTAGGGTTTGATAAAGGTTTTTCATATTATTTTGACCGCTTCAATCCTGTTAACGATGGTAAAGAGATGGTTGATAGGGGAATTGAGTGGCTGGAGAATAATAAGGCAAGCAAATTCTTTCTTTTTCTTCATACTTATGAAATTCACCAACCTTATTTCAGGGACTATTATGCAAAAGATCTGGATCCCGCTAAGGCTACTGAAAGAGATTTAGCTATAGCTCAATATGACAGCGGTATCAAATATATGGATGATCAAATGTCCAGGTTGCTCGAATATCTGAAGAAAAATGATTTGTATGAAAATACTCTTATTATTATTACCAGTGATCATGGGGAAAACTTCAGGACTCTTTCAAAAGATGAACTTAATCCGGAATGGGGACATCATGGTGAAACGCTTTTTGATTGTGAGTTAAAAGTTCCGCTATTTATCGGTGGAGTAAAGGACTTTAAAACGGGAAAATTTATTGAGGAACAGGTAAGCAGTGTTGATATCATGCCTACAATTCTCGATTACCTTGGGATTGAATACACTAAGGGAATAAGAGGGGTGAGTCTATTACCATTGGTTGCTGGTGAAAAAGGCATTCAGAGGATAGCTTATTCGGAAGCGGTACTTTTTGAAACATACCCTGGTTATGATCCCAGGTCCATAAGAGATAGTTCTTATAAATATATATATAATATGCCGATTGAGAACTACTGGAAAGATCGAAAGGTTATGGAGACAGAAGAATTTTATAACCTGAAAACGGATCCTGAAGAAACAAAAAATGTCGCTATTTCTGAAACAAAACAACGATCAACATACAGAAGTCTTATTGACAAAATTATTAAAACCATCAAAGCAAATGAAAGGCTTCTCGAAAGATGGCACTCAGATAAGCTGAAAGATCGTCGGGATCTCGAAGAACATTTAAGATCACTTGGATACATCGGCTGAGGCAGGTGGAATCGGTCATCGGTCGAACAGGTTCGTCTTGTTATTTACCGTGCTGGAGTTTATTATATTTTATCAGATAAGTTTACCGGTTAAATCATTTAACCAAGGAGGGTAAGATGTCCAATAAATTGTCAAAATATCTAGCCGTATTTTTTATACTTTTTCTATTTCTGCCGGTAGTTTTTGCAGAAAAGGAAACCAAGTATATAAAAAGAGCAAAAGTTCTTAATTCCCCAACAAATTATCCTGCAGGTATGACCTGGGATGGTAAGAATCTCTGGCTTTTAGACCGCAAGGATGGATTGTTGTTGAAACTTGATGATAAAGGTGAAGTAATAGAGACAATAAAAACGCCGGGGTATCGGCCAAGCGGCCTTACCTGGGACGGTGAACAGCTGTGGATAAGTGACCTTGAATCAAATTTGATATACAGATTAAATCCAAAAAATAAAACCATCACAAGGACCATCGAATCTCCGGTTAGTAATCCTTATGGTTTAGCCTGGGATGGAAAATTACTCTGGCTTTTAAATGCCAGTAAGAATAGCAGTATGTTAAGCAGTATTGACCCGGATGACGGTACGACAATTATCAGTTTCAAGGCTCCTTTCAGCTCAGGAACAGGACTTACCTGGGACGGTAAATACCTTTGGGCGTCGGATAGGGTTAAAAACGAGCTTTATATGATCTGCCCTAAAAGTGGTAATGTTATCAATGTTTTACATGCCCCCGGGCCATTTACATATGGCCTTGCCTGGGATGGAAAAAATTTATGGAACGTGGATTATGAGACCGATAAAATTTACGGCCTTAATGTTGAAAAGACCGGGAATTTTTACCTCTGGGGTGAGAAAAAAGAAAAGGTCATCTTGACTACGGTTATTAACAACCAGGGTAATGGGACAGTAAAATCATTTGATCTATATTATGCTGTTCCCCGTAACCTCGACACACAGAAAATTCTTAAAGAGATTAAATGGAATGTTCAGCCTGAGGAATACCTTACCGATAAATGGGGACAGAAAGTAGCACATTTCCAGTTTAAGAATATCAAACCGGCCGGTGAGCGAAAAATTGAAATGGCTGTGGAACTGAAAACCAACGCGATCCGGTATATTATTTTCCCGGATAAAGTAACCGGTGAAATCCCTGCTGATATAAAAGCTAAATATCTTGTCGATGACCTTAAATTTGACCTTAAGAATCCGTATATCCAGGATCTTGCAAAGAAGATTGTGGGTGATGAAAAGAATCCATACTGGAAAGCGCGCAAGCTTTTTAATTATTTAATTGCTAATATGTATTATGACCTTTCCGGTGGTTGGAACACAGCCCCCACGGTTCTAAAACGTGGAAGCGGCAGCTGCAGTGAGTACTCTTTCTCGTATATAGCGCTTTGCAGGGCTGTAGGAATACCTGCAAGATATGTTGGCACTCTGGTAATACGTGGAGATGATGCTTCGTGGGATGATGTTTATCACCGCTGGACACAGATTTACCTGCCTGGTTATGGCTGGGTGAATGTTGACGGTAACCGAGGTGACAAAGATTGGCCTGGTGAACAGGCGCTGGCTTTCGGTGGTTACTCAAATTCCTTCCTGATGACGACTGAAGGCGGAGGTGGTTCACAATACCTGAAGTTCAATTATAACTACGATTATTCATATTCAGCGGATGGAAGAGTTAATGTCCGCGTGAACCAGATGGCAGAATGGGAGCCGATTGAATAGTATTTAAGAAAAATTCATCTCGGGCAATCAACACATCTTTGCTGATTGCCCGTTTTTCATTCCTATCGGATTGACTTGGCTTTTTAATGTGATATCTTTTTTTCTTAGAGTCCATTGAATCAGAAAGAAAACGAATATTGATGCTGCTTTCGGGAGGTGGTTTTTGAAGGTAACGGTACTTGGTTCCGGTAGTTCCGGTAACGCTACACTGGTGGAGAATTGCGAAAGCGCTGTGCTGATAGATGCTGGTTTTTCCTGCAGGGATTTAGAGACCAGGATAAGATTTATCGGTTCAAAGCCCGAGAAAGTAAGGGCGATAATTATATCGCATGAACATACAGACCATACTAAAGGAGCGGAGGTATTTTCCAAAAGATACAGGGTTCCGGTTTATATGAGTGAAGGAACCTGTGAAGTTGGTAATGTACCGCTGAAGAATGCATTTGGAGTAGAGCCCTTTGTGGTTGGGAATGAATTCTCGATTGACGGATTTAATATCCAGCCGTTCAGGATACCTCATGATGCGGTTGACCCGGCAGCGTTTGTAATAGAGAGAAGTGGTATCCGCCTGGGGCATGGTACAGATATCGGTTATATAAATAACCTCATCAGGGATAAATTTAAAGACCTTGATATGCTGATTTTTGAATCAAATTATGATCCCGATATGTTGCGTAACGGGCCGTATCCCTGGTTCCTTAAACAGAGGATTACGTCGCGCAATGGGCATCTTTCAAACGATGAAGCAGCGGAATTTGTCGGGGAAATGGTAGGTGAGGACACACGCCATCTGGTGCTGGCACATCTGAGCCGTACTAATAACAACCCGCAACTGGCGGAAAGAGCTTCACTACAGGCTTTAGAAGCCGTGGGAAACAGTGTAACGGAGATACATGTCACCAGCCAGTTTGAATGCTCACGCACTATTAACCTCGAGGAGTAAAGATAGTGATAGAAAGATATTCAAGGGAAGAAATCAAATCTATCTGGAGCGATGAAAACAGGATCAGGAAGTGGCTTGATGTGGAGCTTGCCTCCACAAGGGCTCTCGAGGCAAGAGGTGTTGTGCCCGGTGGAACCGCAGAGGCAATTTCCAGCGGAGCAAAGGTCGATATCTCAAGGATGCTTGAAATCGAGGAAGTAACCCACCATGATGTAATTGCTTTCACACAGATGATATCGGAGCAGGTGGGCGATGCGGGACGCTGGCTGCATTACGGACTCACCAGTTCGGATGTTGTTGATACAGCTCTATGTATCCTGGTCCGTGATTCCCTGGAATTAATTATTAAAGATTTTGAATTACTGGCGGACGCTGTTAAAGAACAGGCGTTCCAGTATAAACTCCAACCGATGATGGGCAGGACACACGGAGTGCACGCTGAGCCTACCACTTTCGGGTTAAAGCTTGCTCTCTGGTATGCGGAAGTGCTTAGAGACCTCGAACGTCTGCAAAAGGCGAAAGAAAATATATCGGTCGGTAAATTATCAGGCGCAGTGGGGACCTATGCCCATCTACCGCAAGAGGTAGAAGAGCATGTATGTCACCAGCTTGGGCTTGAACCGGATGTTGTCAGCTCACAGATAATTCAACGCGACCGTCATGCGGAAGTGATGACTACACTTGCGATATGTGCCGGGACTTTGGAAAAATTTGCGACAGAGATCAGGCATCTTCAGCGGACGGAAGTCCGTGAAGTCGAGGAACCTTTCCGCAAGGGACAAAAGGGCTCCTCCACTATGCCTCATAAGCGTAACCCGGTAAAATGTGAAAATGTAACCGGCCTGGCGCGTCTGGTAAGGTCATACTCGAATGCAGCGTTGGAGAACATTGCCCTCTGGCACGAACGGGATATTTCTCATTCTTCGGTAGAGCGGGTTATTTTCCCGGATGCTTTTATTCTACTTGATTTCATCACGGACAGGTTCACGAAGATAGTCAAAGGGTTACATGTATACCCTGAGGCAATGGAGAAAAACCTTAACCTGATGAAAGGTATGGTCTTTTCGGGTAAGGTGTTGCTAAGATTGGTGGAATCCGGGATAAGCAGAGAGGATGCTTACACTATTGTCCAGGAAAACGCTATGAAGGTATGGGAAGGCGAAGGTTCATTGCAAGAGCTGCTCTTAAAAGATGAGCGCGTGAATTCAAGAGTAAAAAAAGAAGCCCTGGAAGCGGCATTTTCGATGGATGATGTTTACAGGAGCGTAGAAGAAATCTTTATGAGGGTTTTTAAACAGGAGGATTAAATGTTCGATTCTATCAAGCAGTGGTTTTTTAATCTTTATGACAATTATGAATGGTTTTCGCATATTGTACTGCCGTTAGCTATTATTTTTCTTGGTTATTTCTTTGCCAGGTTTCTCTCCTGGGCCATTATTAAAATCGGCAGTAAATTATCTGCGAAAACTGAAACCACACTTGATGACAGGATTTTCCCTATTTTTAATCCACCGTTAAGAAAACTGCTTTTTGTTATTGTTATATATTTCGCCCTTATTGTAGTCCCTGGGGATTATGAAATTGTTAATTTCCTCCGTGCAGCTGTGATGATTATTATTATTCTTTATGTGACGATTCTTATTGTAAGAGTTTTTAAAACATTCATTCTCTGGTATCGGGAGGTTATGGCGCCGAAGACAGAAAGCCAGTTTGATGATGAGTTCCTCCCGCTGTTCCAGAAAGTCGGTGTGATAATTCTCTATACCGTAGGTATTATCTGGATTTTGGATACTGGCGGCGTTAATGTATCAGGGCTTATAGTTTCTCTCGGTGTCGGCGGTATGGCGCTTGGTCTAGCGGCCAAGGATGCCCTTGCCAATATGATAGCCGGTTTTATGTTGATGATAGATCGTCCGTTCCGTGAAGGAGACAGGATAGAGCTCAGTAATGGAAAAATCGGCGATGTTTTACACCTTGGGATCAGGACTACAAGAATAAAGACATTTGATAATACTATTATAATAGTACCGAACCAGGAGCTTCTCCAGGATCAGGTTACTAACCATAACTATCCAGATTCAGTAGTCAAGAAGACAGTTGATGTAGGCGTTGCATATGGAACGGATTTAAAGAAAGCTAAAGAGATAATGCTGGAGTGCGCGCAGAAGCATGAAAAAGTTATAAATGATCCAGCTCCAGCGGTTTTTGTGATAAATTTCGGGGATTCTTCAATGGATCTCAGACTCAATTTCTGGGTCCAGGATCTTAGGGATGGATTTGCTACCCAGTGTGACCTGATAGAGCATGTTTATGAAGCATTCGGCAAAAAAGGAATCGATATCCCGTTCCCGATCAGAACAGTATATTTGCATAACCAGGATAAAAAATAATCAGAAAAGGATAAATTAGCTTATGAAAGCCAGGGTATACGTTTCTTTCAAGGACTCAGTCCTGGACCCTCAGGGAAAAGCGGTTAAAAACGCTCTTCTCTCGATTGGGTACGAAAAAGTGAAGGATGTCCGTCAGGGAAAGTTCTTTCAGATTGAGATGGATGACATGAGCGAAGCTGAAGCAAAAAGGCAGATCACCGAGATGGCGGAGAAGATTCTCTCGAACCCGGTAATCGAGAAATTCGAAGTGATTTTATAAGGACCTGTTGATATGAAATGTGGAGTGGTTGTATTTCCGGGTTCCAATTGTGACCGGGATACTGTCTATGCCGTCGAAAGCGCCGGGGGTGAGGCATTTTACCTCTGGCATAAAGAGACGAATCTGCGCGGGGCTGATTGTATTATTCTCCCTGGCGGATTTGCTTATGGCGATTACCTTCGCACAGGGGCGATTGCCCGGTTTTCACCGATTATGAAGTCGGTAATCGATTTTGCCGATAAAGGCGGCCTGGTCTTTGGTATCTGCAATGGGTTCCAGGTTCTGTTGGAGTCCGGTCTGCTACCCGGCGCGATGATGATAAACAAGACTTTAAAGTTTCTCGGCCAGGATATATTCATCCGTGTGGAAGAGACCGATACGCCTTACACCCATGATTATTACCAGGGAAGCGTCCTGCGTATCCCTGTTGCGCACTTTGAAGGTAATTATTATGCAGATGGCGATACTTTGAACCTTTTAGAAAAAGAAGAAAGGGTCATCTTCCGCTATTGCGAGAGAGATGGAAAAATCAGCGAAAAGGGAAACCTGAACGGTTCGTTAAATAATATTGCCGGTATATGCAGTGAAAACAGAAGGGTACTGGGTATGATGCCTCATCCCGAACGGGCATCAGCGCCGATACTTGGGAAAAGTGATGGTTTTGCGATGTGGAAATCTCTGCTTAAATATTTCGGCGAGGTGGCATAATGAGTGAAGAAAATAAAGTTACGCTTCAAACGGCACTCGAGCAGGGACTGACTGAAGAAGAATTCAACAAAGCGTGTTCCATACTTGGGAGAACGCCGAACTTCACTGAACTCGGCGTTTTTGCCCTGATGTGGAGCGAGCATTGCAGTTATAAAAGTTCGAAATACCACTTGAAAAAATTCCCGACCGAGGGCAAGGCGGTTGTGCAGGGCCCGGGCGAGAACGCAGGTGTAATAGATATCGGTGACGGGTTGGTTGCAGTATTCAAGGTAGAAAGCCACAATCATCCGTCGTATGTTGAACCATACCAGGGCGCGGCGACGGGAGTCGGCGGGATATTGCGCGATGTATTTACAATGGGCGCAAGACCGGCTGCCAATCTCAATTCTCTCAGGTTTGGTGAGCCCGGGCACAAGAAAACCCCGCATCTTGTAAAAGGTGTCGTGGCAGGCATCGGTGGATATGGCAACTGCATGGGAATACCGACCGTCGGCGGTGAGGTATATTTCGATAAGAGTTATAACGGTAATATTCTTGTAAATGCATTCACTCTTGGTGTTTGCGGGATAGATGAGATTTTCAAAGCGGTCGCTTCCGGTGTCGGGAACAAAGTTATATATGCTGGTTCACGAACAGGCAGGGACGGCATCCACGGCGCGGGCCTTCTCGCTTCCAAGGCATTCCAGGAAGATGCAGAAGAAAAGCGCCCGACGGTACAGGTCGGCGATCCATTCCAGGAAAAGAAATTGCTGGAAGCCTGTTTAGAAGTAATGCGGAAGAAACTTATAGTCGGCATCCAGGATATGGGAGCGGCGGGACTGAGTTCGAGTTCTCTCGAAATGGCTGGCCGAGCAGGCACAGGAATTATTATGCATCTCGACCGTGTCCCGACCCGTGAGGCCGGGATGACCCCATATGAACTTATGCTGTCGGAATCCCAGGAGAGAATGCTTATTGTAGCAGAACCGCATATGGTTGATAAAGTACGTGAAGTTTTCGAGAAATGGGATCTGAACGCAGTTGAAGTGGGTGAAGTTACCGATGACGGTTTATTGAAACTATATATGCATGATGAACTTGTTGCCGAAATGCCGGCAGCGCCTCTTTCGGAAGAGGCGCCGGTCTACAAAAGGCCGTATAGCCGCCCATCATGGCAGAGCAGCCTTGCAAATCTGGATTTAGATAAAATCCCGGTACCACGAAATTTCAATGAGACATTCAAGAAAATGATCTCATCTGCGAACCTCTGTTCGAGAGAATGGGTTTTTAACCAGTATGATTCCACTGTTGGAACCGATACCGTCTTTGAACCGGGATACGATGCCGCTCTGATGAGGGTTAAAGGCCACCCGATGGGAATCGCGATTTCCTCCGATTGCAACTCCAGGTATTGTTATCTTGATCCAAGGACAGGCGGGAAACTGGCAATAATTGAATCAGCTCGTAATGTCGCCTGCACAGGCGCGCGACCGATAGCTTTCACCAACTGCCTGAACTTCGGTAACCCGGAAAAACCGGAGATTATGTGGCAATTCGTTGAAGCGGTTGAAGGGATATCAGATGCAGCTGCAGCGCTTGATACACCCGTTGTCAGCGGCAATGTAAGTTTTTATAACGAGACTGGCGACAGTGGTATAAAACCGACCCCGACAATCGTTATGGTTGGTGTAATCGAAGATATAAATAAAGCAGTCGGGATGAAGTTCGTTGCACAGGGAGATATTATTGCCCTGCTTGGTACTACCCGTCCTGAACTTGGAGGAAGCGAATATCTTGAATTGATTCATGGTATCACTGCGGGTCTGCCACCAGCAGTGGACCTTGACAGGGAACGTAATCTCCACAACCTGTTGATAAACCTGAGCAAGGAACAGATTATCAATTCCGCGCATGATATCTCTGATGGCGGATTGGCAATTGCGATTGCTGAATGCCTTCTCACTGATCCGGTAAGGCTAGGTGCGGATGTGAAATTGGAATCGGAATTGAGGCCGGATATTGCATTATTTGGAGAAAGCCAGGGCAGGGTAATCGTTTCCGTTTCTCCGGATGAACTGAATAATCTCCGCAAAATGGCGGTCAGATACGGTGTTGAATGTGAAGTCATTGGAGAAGTGGATATCAGTAAAACATTGAATATAACGCTGAATTCAGAAAAAATCATTTCAGCGGATATGACCGATATTTATAAATCATGGTCAAAGAAATTCGCTGAAATTGTAGGTGAATAGATGCAGCCAGGCGGATTAAAAGAGAAATGTGGTGTCTTCGGCATCTACAGGCATGAGGATGCCGCTAATATGGCTTACCTCGGGCTTTATGCCCTCCAACACAGGGGGCAGGAGAGCGCAGGTATTGCTACTTGTGAGGGTAATAAATTCCATCTTCACAGGGGGATGGGTTTAGTCGCAGATGTTTTTGATGAGGATACAATCCTCTCTCTCAAAGGGGACTGCGCAATAGGGCATGTTCGCTATTCTACGTCAGGCTCAGTTCTCTTCGCAAATTCACAACCAATCAAGATTATTTGCCATAAAGGCGAAATCGCGATT
Source organism: Acidobacteriota bacterium (assembly GCA_016932915.1). Lineage (GTDB taxonomy): Bacteria > Acidobacteriota > DATKUA01 > JAFGBY01 > JAFGBY01 > JAFGBY01. Next base: position 33,652 of record JAFGBY010000114.1, read on the forward strand.
GCGCACAATGGGAATTTAGTGAATGCCGCAAGGATAAGGAACAGGTTGGATAAAAAAGGTTCCATTTTCCTTGGTAATTCAGATACGGAGGTGATCCTCCACCTGATTGCCCGTTCGGAACAGAAGACCATCCTCGACGCGATCACCGATGCTCTGCACCAGGTTGAAGGAGCATATTCCCTCGTGTTTCTTACCAGCGACGGGATGTTTGCCGCCCGTGATCCATACGGCTTCAGGCCACTGATGTTGGCAAGGCTTGGAGATTCATGGGTAGTAGCCTCTGAATCGACAGCGTTTGATTTAATCGGCGCGACTTTTGAGAGATCTGTAAGACCGGGTGAAATTATAAAGATTTCCGATAGTGGGCTTGAATCACATATGCCTTTCCCGGCGAGGAAATTTCAGCATTGCATATTTGAACTAATATATTTTGCACGCCCCGACAGCAGAATCTTTGGCCATCCTGTACGGGATGTAAGGATTAAACTTGGTAAGAACCTTGCGAAGGAACATCATAATGATGCGGATATTGTCGTGCCGGTTCCGGATGGTGGAGTCTTCGCCGCTATGGGTTATTCTGAGGAATCTGGCCTTCCTTTCGATTTCGGCCTGATCAGGAATCATTATGTCGGTAGAACTTTTATTGAGCCGCAGGGGAAAATCAGGCATTTCGGAGTCAAGGTAAAACTCAACCCGGTACGTTCTCTGATCGAAGGGAAAAGGGTTATACTGGTGGATGATTCTATCGTCAGGTCTACAACCAGTAAGAAACTTGTCGAGATGATGCGTAATGCCGGAGCAAAGGAAGTACATTACCGTGTAAGTTCACCTCCATATATCTCACCGTGTTATTACGGGATTGATACACCAACTAAAGAGAATTTAGCTGCAGCAAATTATACAGTGGATGAGATACGTGAATATATAAATGCCGATACACTCGGTTACTTAAGCATTGAGGGAATGCTTGATGCTGTCCAGAGAAACCGGGATGATTTCTGCACATCATGTTTTACAGGCAAATACCCGGTTGAATTTCCGGATGAGGAAGAAAACCAGCTTGCGCTGTTCAGCAAAGGCGAAGAGGATGAAAGATAAACGCGGGAGTTTTTACTATGAGCGATAGTATTACATATAAAGATGCTGGGGTGAACCTGGAGGCGGCTGAGGAATCCACGGACCGGATCAAGAAACTCGTTCGCAGGACCTTTAATAAAAATGTAATTACGGATGTAGGCTTATTCGGAGGTCTTTTTAACTTTGAAAAAGATAAGTATAAAGAGCCGGTACTGGTATCCAGCGCTGATGGAGTAGGCACTAAGCTGAAAATTGCTTTTATGAGCGATAGGCATAATACAGTGGGGCAATGCCTTGTCAACCACTGCGTGGATGATATCCTTTCGCAGGGCGCGAGGCCTCTATTTTTCCTTGATTATTTTGCGACAGGTAAGCTTGAACCTGATGTGATAGCAGGTGTTGTCGAAGGCCTTGCACTGGCATGCGAGCAGAACGGTTGCGCGCTTGTCGGCGGCGAAACAGCAGAGATGCCGGACTTTTATACCGAAGGCGAATATGATATCGCCGGATTTATTGTCGGTGTGGTCGACAGGGAAAAGATAATCGACGGTAGCAAACTGGCTGAGGGAGATGTTATTTTTGGCCTCCCTTCGACAGGGTTCCATACGAACGGTTATTCACTGGCGAGGAAGATTTTCTTCGATAAGCTCGGGCACAAGGTCGATGATTACCTGGAAGAAACAGGGAAAACTGTTGGCGAAACATTACTGGAAGTTCATAAATCTTATCTGAAAACTGTGAGCCCGCTGCTGGATAAAGACCTGGTCCACGGTATCGCGCACATCACAGGCGGAGGATTGGAAGGTAACGTCCAGAGGATTATCCCGGACGGGCTCACCGCCGAGATTGAAACAAACAGCTGGAAGACACTTCCGGTTTTTGATTATATCGAAAAAAAAGGCGGCATAAAAAGGGTGGAAATGTTCAGGGTGTTTAACATGGGAATTGGTATGACGGTTTTCGTCCCTGAAAAAGCTGTAGCAGATGCCAAACAAATATTGAATGACATGTCGCAGGAATTTTATATAATCGGCTCGATGAAAAAAGGCGCTAAAAAGGTAACGCTGAAAGGAATTTAATTAAAGGAGCCGAAAAACTGTGGGGAAAACAAAGCGGATAGCAGTACTGATCTCCGGCAGGGGTTCGAATATGGTTTCCATTGTCGAACGCCTTTGTTCAGAAAAGGAACCGGTTGGGGAAGTCGTATTTGTTTTCAGCAATATTACTGATGCCCAGGGGCTTGAGAAAGCCAAAAACTTCGGCATTGAAACTCTTTCGTTTTCCCACAAAATTTATTCATCTAGAAAGGAATTCGATGAAGCGGTCGCTTCTGAAATCGAAAAAAGGGATATCGATCTGGTATGCCTTGCCGGTTACATGCGGTTGCTTAGTAAAGGATTTATAAGGAAATTCAGGAATCGTATTATGAATATTCATCCCAGTCTTCTGCCTTCATTCACAGGGTTGGATGCCCAGGGACAGGCATTTGATTGGGGCGTAAGGTATACAGGCTGTACCGTTCATTTTGTAGATGAGGAACTCGACCACGGGCCGATAATTTTACAGCGGACTGTGGAAGTTCTGCAGGATGATACAAAGGAAAGCCTGACGGATAGAATACTTGAAATGGAACATCAAATATACCCGGAGGCCGTTGACCTCTACTGCAGGGATAAACTTAAGGTTGAAGGTAGAAAGGTATCGATTATATAAAATGAACAAAATAGTAGAAAAAATAGATAAACGCGAAGCCGTTATCGGTGTGATTGGCCTTGGATATGTAGGCCTTCCGCTGGCAGCGGAATCCGCAAAGCAGGGCTTCAAGACTTATGGATTTGATATAAATGAGTACAGGGTGAGATCGCTTCAGAAAGGTGAGGTATTTATTTCTTATCTTAACAGGGAAGAGATTGCAGGGTTTGTAAAGACAGGGCGTTTTGTCCCAACGGATGATTTCTCACACCTTGGGAAATGTGATGTTATCCAGATCTGTGTGCCCACGCCTCTTACACAGATGCGTGAACCGGACCTGACCTTTGTTGAGAATGCCAGCAGGGAGGTCATGAAACACCTGCGCAAAGACCAGTTGGTTATTCTCACCAGTACGACTTACCCGGGGACAACAAAGGAAGTGATGATCCCGATCCTGGAAGAGAGTGGGCTGATGGCAGGAAGAGACTTTCTCGTTGCATTCGCCCCTGAGCGTGAAGATCCCGGAAACAAAGACTTTAAAACTTCGACTATTCCTAAAGTAGTCGGCGGCCTGGACGAAGAGAGCTTGAGAGCTGCTTCGAAATACCTTTCCAGCATCGTGACTAAGGTCGTGGAAGTGGACACACTGGAAGAAGCGGAATTCGCGAAGCTGCTGGAAAATATATATCGTTCCGTCAATATCGCGATGATCAACGAACTGAAGATGCTTGCCATCCGGATGGGCATCAATATATGGAATGTAATAGAGGCGGCGTCATCAAAACCGTTCGGCTTCCAGCCGTTTTACCCCGGCCCCGGCCTGGGTGGGCATTGTATCCCGATTGATCCTTTTTATCTTTCGTGGAAATCGAAACAGTATGACTTCCCGACCCGCTTTATTGAGCTCTCCGGTGAAGTAAATACAAAAATGCCGTATTATGTAGTTGAACGTCTGACATATGGTCTCAATAACAATAAAAAAAGTGTTTCCGGATCGAAGATTTTGATTCTGGGTGTTGCATATAAAAAAGATGTCGGCGATACCCGCGAATCTCCTGCGATCAAGATAATCGAGCTCCTCCAGGAGCTCGGAGCGGAAGTTCATTATAACGACCCGCATGTCGAGCATCTTGTGCCGGAACATTCCACACTGAAAGATATGGATTCAGTCGAATTAAACGACAACACGATTAAAAACTACGATGCTGTGGTTATCACAACCGATCATTCCACTTATGATTACAAATGGATTGTCGAGAAGGCGAAACTTGTATTGGATTGCCGTAACGCGACAAAAGAATTCCGCAACGGAGCTAAAAATATAGTTGTTGCTTAAATTTCGCGTTAGCTGATTCTATTGTTAAAAAGATGAGATTTTCTCGTAAGTCTCAAAATAAGATTTGTCATGCCGGACTAGATCCGGCATCTTTTTTATGTTAATTTTTTACAAATTACGAATTTATTGCTCGTATGCTCCCTTGTCGTATTCTGTGCCCTGAGGGCGGGGAGTGCATTCAAGGTCATCCGTAGGTGCTCCTTGAGAGGTACCTGAGTCGATCGCCGGGCTGGTGGCCTGGAGTTTGAAATTTCCATCCATTCCCCAGGCAGGGTGAATAAATAGTGGGTTTTTACAGATGTTTCCAACGCCAAGTAATTCCAGCTCATCTAAGGTATAAATCCTCCCATTTGCGTATACCTGGTCTTCACGGTAAGGGCTATAAAAGATGTTGTGATCAGCTGTCAGTGTTACCGAATCCCCGAAGAAGGAGTGCCCGTATCCACCCGCGATAATGGTATTGCGTAGGAGCAGCGAGATCTGCGCATCGTCGTCATATTGAACGTAAATCGGGTAGGCATAACGGGTATTATTATCGTGCAGCGTCACATTTACCACTTCGAAATCCGCCCCTTCCTCATCCGTACCGATTACTATTCCCGCCCATGGAGAATCTCCTGCAACCCCGTCACCGGTGCCGTATATCAATGTGTTTTCGATTTTACTCCCTCCGCCCCATAGCTTAACCCCGTCGCAGGAGTTATTCGCGACAATGCAATGATGGATATAGGTATTACGCGCTTTACTGTCCAGGCCGTCTCCCTTGTTGTGTTCGGCTTTGGTGAAGCAGATCTCTATCGGACCGTCGGATTCCTCTATGCCGAAACCGTCGGGCCTGTCATAAGGATTTTCACCGCCTACATAGAAATGCCCGCCGTTTGAGAATATACAATCCGATATAAATACATTCCTCCAGCCTCCGTGTTCACCCGCCGGGCCGCCTACTGAGCCGAATCCGCAGTAGGAGATGTCGCAATTGGTGATCTCCATATGGTTGATATCACCGATGTTTATTCCAAATTCGTTGACACTACTTATCTTGACGTTATCGATGATTACATAGTTCAAATCTTTCCCGATCCCCACTATCCCGTCGCGTGGGGGTTCATTATTTTCAGAGGTTATTTCCAGGTCTTGAATTCTTATATAGCTGGAGTTGGATAGATCTATCACGAATTGCATATTACGCCAGCAGTAAAGGGTGGTCATTGGTTCTCCTTTTATAGTAATCCACTTTTCGGGCGTTCCGGATTTTGGCCGTATCGGCTCCAGGGTATCATCGGAGATAAAATAATCCCCCATTAAAATGTAAAGAGTATCGCCGGGTTCCAGCAACAGGGCCGCAAAGCCAGGATTTTCAAGCGGATGGGTGATAGTCCCGGGCCAGCTGTCATCACCCCATGGTGCAACGTAGAGAGTATACCCGGTGTTTTCAGGCTTGAGGGTGAAGTTCTGTTGGAAAGTCTGATTTTCTGCTATGGTAACCGTTGCGGTCAGTGTGCTGTATCCATCTTTCGCACAGGTTACGGTGTATTCTCCTGGTTTGATTCCGTTGATTGTATAGCTCCCATCGCTGGCTGAATTGGTGCTTATATTAACTGTGCTGACGGATACCTGTACATTTGAGAAGGGTATGAGCATATCAGGATTATTAAAATTACTGTAAGTTAAATAAATATAACCGGTCAATTTACCGTATTTTGGTTTATCTTCATCACAACTGAAAAATAAAAGGAGTAAAATTACGGATATTGACGTTATAAACAGTTTTCTCATAGCTCACTCCTGTTGATATATATTAAATATAATTATTTTATGTATAGTGGGCAAATAAATAGCCCGGTCATAATGAGCCGGGCTGAAAACTCTTTATTTTGATTATTTTCAGGCTGAAATGAGGCGTACAGTATCCCTTGCGATCAGTAATTCCTCGTTCGTCGGGATCAGCATTATTTTAACCTTTGATTCCGGTTTTGAAATGATGCCCTCGCCCCTGTTCAGTTCCTTATTTTTTTCGATATCGATAAGGGCTCCCATAAAATCTAGCCCTTCGGTGGACCATTCCCTGACCTCGTTAGAATTTTCACCGATGCCGCCTGTGAAGATTATTACATCAACACCGTTCATCGCAGCTGAGTATGCGCCGATATACTTTTTGATGCGGTAGCAGAAGATACGCATTGCAAGTTCCGCCTGTTCGTTGCCTTCGTAGTAGGCATTTTCGAGATCGAGCATATCATTTGAAAGTTCGGATATACCGAGCAGTCCGCATTTTTTATTAAGGAATGTGTCCATTTCTTCCGCGCTTATACCTTCGCTTTTTATTATTGAAAGCGGAATCGAGGGATCAATATCTCCACATCGGGTTCCCATCACGAGGCCTTCCAGCGGAGTGTACCCCATTGAGGTATCGACTGATTGGCCTTTGTCTATCGCGGCGACTGAGCTTCCATTACCGAGATGATTGGTAATGATTTTAAGATCGGATAAATCTTTCCCGAGCAGCTGAGCGGCGCGGTAGGATACATACCTGTGTGAAGTGCCATGGAATCCGTAACGGCGGATTTTATATTTCCGGTAGTATTCATACGGCAAGCCATAAAGATAAGCGACCGGTTTCATGGTCTGATGGAAAGCTGTATCGAAAACGGCGACATGAGGTACATCGGGGAATACCTTCTTTGCTTCCAGGTACCCGGTGATGTTGTGAGGATTATGCAGTGGCGCAAGCTTCGAGCATTCCTCGACGGTCTTTAAAACCGCATCGTTCCACACTGTAGAATCGGAAAAATCCTCGCCCCCGTGTACTGTCCTATGCCCGACAGCCTCGATTTCCTTAAGATCGCCTATCACGCCCAACTCGCCAGTGAGTAGCTCGGTGGTCTCTTTTATTGCGGCCGCATGATTCAAGATCGGTAAGACGGTTTTATATTTTTCCCGCTCAGGTACTTCATATACTATCTTTGCGTCTTCTTTACCAACCCGTTCAATCCTGCCCTTGGCAAGACAAATATCGGAGTTTGTTTTTATCGCTTCCAGGTCTGTTTCTATAAGCTGAAATTTTACGGAAGAACTGCCACAGTTTAATACAAGAACTTTCATTTATACTTCTTTCTCAGTAATATTTTTAACGTTTAAAATTATCAATTAAAGTTACAGCCCGGGACGCCTTGAGGTTTTTGAATTACCAGCGTGCCGGCCCCGGGCTAATTATAACAGAGAGAAGCTAATTTAAAACAGTTAACAAAAGTTCCGCATTAAAAAATTATATTTTAATTTCCATCCCATCCCGAGATTCGTGCCATAAGCCACCAGAGAGCTCTTGCTTTTCGTTCGCAAAGAAGCGCTGTTGTGTGGCCGCAGTAACCGTCATCAGCATAATGAGGGTCTCTTGTCGGGATTCCGTTAAGTACATATTTAACGCCGTTGTAATACTGTTCGATATCGGCAAAATCGAAGAGCCATTTATTGTTGGCGCTGCAGTAATTACGGATCTGGTTGTTGCGGTCTAAGCGGTTCTGTTCGTTTTCATCGGATGGGCCGGTGAAATATACAAAAGTCACGTTCGGGTATTCGGCTTCGAGCTGTGCCATAGTTGTAAGATAGGTGTTTACCTGCGCAGCGGTGTAATAATCGAGCTGCTGGCACCATGCCCACATCGAGATGTTGACATTGTAATTGTTCAATATACCTCTTACCCAGTTAAGGCCGTCTGTAGATTCCCAGTACAGGTCGGGAGTGATGTAGTCGGTATCACCCTGGCCGCTAATATCGGGGTTGCCGTTTAAAATGCTCATCATTGTTGTTGTATTAGGAAGCTCACACCAGCCGATTTCCGCATCGAAAGAGGTGTTATCCGTCAGTATCTCTGCACCGCAAAGCAGCTGCTCACCGTGGGAGGTATGCGCGTAATGAATCCTCAGGTTCTGTTTAACCGCTGTGATCCACTGAGCCGGAATGTTTTCAATCGTGAGGCATGTATGGTCGATTGTCCTGTTGCCTGTGTTGGCATTTGCCTGGCATGTCACGGTGACTGTTGCTGTCGAGGATCCGTTTCCATTTGTGGCGGTGAGTGTGTAGGTAACGGTACCCGCGGCTGCGAGACTTAAAGTGGTATTGCCGGATGCGCCGACCGAACCGATGTTGTTATCGATAGTTACGCTATCCGCATTTGAGACATCCCAGGATAGAGTAAAGCTCTGGCCGGGTGTAACAGATGAAGCGGAGGTAGTGAATGAGTTGATTGTCGGTGCGCTGTTGTTCTTTTTTTCGTCGCAAGCAGTACCTATCATCAATAATATGATAGGGATAGACAGTAATATCATGTATTTCTTCATTGTTTATTCCTCATAAAAAGATAAAATTCTGAGATAACCTCATTAGTCTTTACATATCATACATTTACGTCAATGTCAAGAGAATAGTAAGCGCGTTGCGAGTGGTACGGCTTTTTATAAGGATTTGAAGAATGGATATGCAAAAAAGGCATAAAACTCTGAGTTTTATGCCTTTTATCGTTTCAGAAATTTCTGTTATATGCTATTTACGGATTCTTTGTTTCCTCTTTTTCTTCCGGGAGTCTCAGTTGATCACCTTTGATATCTATCACCTGCTTTTTCCATTCATCCGGGTAACCCGATTCTTCATACCTGCCTTTTTCGTTCTGGATGTAGCCGTCGTTATATTTCACTATCAATGATTCGCCGAGCTCTCTCCATCGTTTTACCGTTTTTGTCGCGGAAGTGAGTGAGTAATCGCTCAGGAATTTTATTCTTTCGTCCCTGGTTGCCATATTCAGAGCTTTTGCTTCAATATCCTTTTGAGTGGAGATAAACCCATCTTCCAGCTCCGCCTGGACTTTTTGAATATCCTTGATCATAAATGAATATTTTATCCTGGCGAAATTCGCTACGAAGTTAAACACCCACCATGCTGAATCCCACGAGAACTTCCGCATATTGCCGTCTTTGTAGGTCGGCGGGACTTCGGTCATCACAGGGTAGAGCGGAACGTAGCATGTCGTATATGTATCATCCCATCCGAACCAGAGCAGCCCGCCAATCTCATCCGCCAGCTCACTTCTCGATTGGGAGACGAAACTGAACGATGTATTGTAGATAGAGATCGGCCTCTCCCATTTGTATTTTGCGCCTTCATATTCCCAGTCGAGCGGCCTCGGCCTGTTCGGGTCCCCCCAGGGGCCGGCGTCCACGCCTTTAGTCAGGTCGTATGGCGTGCCTTCGTAATGATCCCTCATCAGGGTGAATACATCTTTAACGGATAACTTTTTATCCGGTTTTATGTATAAAGGATAATCGGATGTTCCTTCCACTCCCCGGCAATAATCTGATGAGAAATTCTGTGAAGGCGCTGCCCGGTGGAAGAGGGACCACACCCTGCCGGAGCAGGAACGTTTCTTCGAGACCGATGCGGGATCGTAAACATCGCGGAAGTTAAACGGCTTGCCCGATTTCGGATCCCAGTAACCTTTTTCAATTGCTAGAGATTTTATATTCTTTGAGTAGATACAGTTTTCCGGGTCATCCAGCGGGAACTCGCCGATGCGCGCCATATTCGCATGGGCGGAGATGTATCCATCCGGAATGCGCACCGCTACCCATACTGCTCCCTTACTCTCATTCCCGCTGCCGATCATCTCGAGTATCCAGGCTTCCGTTTTATCCCCGATGGAGAAAGATTCCCCCTCGCTGCCATATCCGTACTGCTCGGCAAGGGTGGTCATCACAGTGATAGCTTCACGTGCGGTTTTCGCTCGCTCCAGCGCAAGGCGCATAAGATACCAGTACTTGATGGGCGACTTGTTGTTCTGCAGTTCCTCTCTGCCGACGAAGGTGGTCTCGCCGATTGCTACCTGGTGCTCGTTCATCGAGAACCCGAGCACGCCGTATGTATGGGCTACCTGTGGAATCGTACCGAGTACGTTACCACGGAAATCCTTGAACTCCACGAATTCCCCGGGCTTATGATCCGCCGCGGGAGTCTTCGTCATGTTATAGAGCCACGGCCCGTCGCTTGTGTAAACGATTATCACCGATCCGTCCGCGCTCGCGCCTTTAGTAACCAGCAAACTGGTACAACCGAAGACAGCCGAAGCAATGAATATTCCTAGAATAATATATGAAAGTCTTTTTATACTGAACATATTAGTCTCCCTCTTCTTTATCTGGATTTCATCTTACATTTATACATTATTATCAAGTAAGAATTAAATAAAAGCAGTATTTCTCGTATTTTGTTTCAATAGCAAATATATTACTAGTAGTAAGCGTTTAGATTTATTACTAAGGTTTTTCAAATGAGCGATAATAACTCTAAAGGGCAACAAAGTTGTATTTTTTGTGGTAAATTAGCAAAAAATTCCACAAACGAAGATGTTATTCCAAAATGGCTTCAGAATGTAACAGCTTTTGATAGTTCGAAAACTTCTCCATGTATCCTCGATATTATTAGAGAGAATCGATGGGAAGAATCTATACCTGAACAACCAAATAAAATAGTAATGGAAGTTAAATTAGTTTCACCGAACCTTATTCAGTGTTTATTACCAAACAATAAAGTTCTATATCCTGCTTGCTATTTATGTAATCAAAGATATTCAAAGGATTTTGAAAATAATTCCTCAAGTGCTGTGAAAAAACTTCTTAAAAATAGACAAATTACAAAAAAAGAAGTTAGTACATTATTAGATTGGTTTGATAAAATGAGATTGATATTGCGATACGTTATCTGGCAGAATGAAGCAAATACAATACTCCCTAGAATAGTTGTGGATAATCTAATTAGGTTTACAGATAGAGTATTAGCTATTTATAAAACTGATGATACAAATCAGAAATTTCAAGTTTTCTGGATAAAAGAGCCTGCTTTTGTTCAGTGGCCAGTCTGTTTATGTATGAAAATCAACAATTTATATTTTTTCAATATTTCGGCTCCTTTTTTGGTATCAAAATGTTTGGGTTTTCCTTATCCAGTTATGAGTGAATCGAAATGGAATCTTCGTAGTGAAATAGTATTATCAAATGGGTTACAGCAGATTATTCAACATTATAAAAATGCATTAGGAACACAAACAATTTCAAATGATGTACTTGAAAAAAAAATATTAGATTCTCATCTTTTAGTATTTCAACCTGTTTATTCTGACCATAAAAGGATGTGTTCGCAGCCAGAGGCGTATTTAGAAAATGAATGGATTAAGAAGAATTCAGAGGATTTTGATTACGGTTTAGGAAAAATATATTATCACGTAAATGATATAGTCAAAGAAATTCCTAAAAATAATATTAAAATGAAAAATATACCGGAATA